>DESD01000025.1:1537-17818 GCA_002361935.1 Ruminococcaceae bacterium UBA3323
GAATATTGAAGAACTTTCTGCTTGCGTGTTAAAACTTGTGTCTGAACTGCTTGATGCAAATGATAATCAGACAGAGATAAATAAAATCAACAAAGACATTATTACACAAGAAAAAATGAAAACCAAATTGCTTGAACACAATACCAACGGCAACATTACAGATGATGACTTTGTAAAAATGACTGCTGACTGTAATGCTGAAATTGAAAGATTACACCAACAAGTTGATATACTGACAGAAACTGCAAAAACCGAACAGGATATGAAAAAAGAACTTGCCAACATCAAAGCAATACTCAAAGCAGCGGAAAAGCATATTGATGATGAAGAGATAGACAAAGCTTTTGTTGACAGGTATATCAAAGAAATTATCGTTTACCACGAAGAAGATGTAACACGGTTTGAAATCCGCTTAAATGCAGGCACAATGATTGAAAAATTCCTTGAAAATACCGGGGGTCGTACAGGTCACATAAGTAAAAAGATGATCAAGGCTTACGAGGAATCAATGAAGTAAGAACGGTTTTTAAATAATCTTTCTTTTTGAGATTAGATGAAAACCAATGAATACCCGACTTTATAATGTGTTTGATAAACACTTCGATTCTTTTCCGGGTTAATTCATTTTGATTGCTAACAAAAGTAATCCATGGGCACGGCAACAGCCGTGTCTTTTTGATTAAAAAAACGGAGATGATATCATCCCCGTTACAGTCTTATTCAAATGATAAAGTATTAAAATCAAACACGGCAGACAGCTTTTCGGTTTGATAAATCTTATGATTATATTCCACTGAAATACCCTTTTTATCCGCCGTTACATTAAAGCTTTTTGAGAACAGCTTTATACCGAAGAGCGAAATTTCAGGGCATTCCGCAGTAATTTTGGGCATAATCCTAAGCTTATTCATGCCAACCGCGCGAAGCCCGAAAAGGCCCTCTGTAACAACTCTTGCAAAAAGAAGACTTTCTGCAGCAAGATGCGCCCGGTTTCCCTCCGGATATGCTTCATACGGATAAGGCGCATGAGAGCCAAGAAGCCTGTTTTTACAATAGTTTATCGTTTCCTTCATTCCCTTTTCCGCCTTTCCTGCCAGAAAAGTTCCGCGAAGAGCAAAAAGAAGCGATCTATCCCAGGTAGTATCATTATCAGAGGTTGAACGCATCATTCCGTCATAATAAAGCTTAGACGAAAACAGTGCTTTAACCGTTTCATCGGCTCTGTTAAAAATTTCAACAGTAAGCGGCATACATATCCATGAACGAAGATTAACATTGCCGTCATAATACCGATATGTGGCAAAACCCTCAACTGTTCGCCCAAAATAGTTTTCGATGCTTTTCTTCAGCTCATCCTGCTCTTTCAGCCACAGTTTCTTATGGTCATTATCTCCGACCGCATCCGCAAGAACTGCAGCGTTGCCGAGAGCATCATACGTGATGCAAGAGGTAAAAAGATTGGCATTTCCGGAAGGAAATCTATTTTCAAGTTCATCGGAATCGCTTGCAATAATGCCATCGGCTGTTTTTCTGGATAACGCAAAATCAAGGCACCATACAAGATTATCCCAAAATCTTTCAACCAGCTTTTTATCACTCATTTCAAGAAGAAACCTTGAAATGCCATAGACGTACATTTCACCATCGCCTCTGTCTCCTGCGCCATTCCAAAAATCTATTCCCTCTGCAATAATGCTTGTAACAAGAGCTTTTTTATCCTGCATCGGCTTATCCGTTTTATCCATATAGCTTTCATAAAGCGAGTAGCAGTTAATACTTTGCTCTATGCCCGCTGCATAGCCGGAAAACGGAAAAAACGGATTAGCATATTCACATTGATCATTGCTCCACAGCGCAGCATAATAATTGCCGCCTCCGGGAGAATGCATCAAACCGTTTTTAGTTTTGAAAATACTTTCACTGCCTCTTAAAACGCAATGAGAGAACTGCGCATTCAGCTCTTTTATCGGCGTTTCCAGACGAAGGGATGTAAACATTTCATCAATAAAGCTTCTTCTTGCCTCAATTTCTTTAACAATTGAAAAATCTGCTAAATCATTTTTTTGATAGGCATAATAAACTGAATAAAACTTTACAGTTTTATTGCTTTTCAAAACAAATTCACGGTTTTCTTTTGAAGAGGCTTTAAATACATCCCCAAAAGAAGAAACACATTTTGCCGTTATTGCTCCGTCAACACAAAAATAAGAATTCGTCTTTTTTGAAAAAGGCTGTGCACAAACTTCAACACTGCATTCTTTGCTGCTGTTACTGCAGATACTTACAATTTCAATAAGTGCCGGCTGATTAACAGCAGGAAGAAATTCACGGGTAATGCTGATATTTGTATCAACTCCGGATTTAATTTTCAGATTACCTTTTACAGATATTTCTCTTGGATATTCCGTAACTGATTTATGATTTACTTTAATATCAGCAGCGGAAAAATTGAAATTATAGCAGAATGAGGATTGCGTAACATTGGGCTGAACACGAAGGGTTGGAACAACAAGATGCTTCATCAGCTTCAATCTTCCGTATTTATCCTTACCATAGCTTAAAATTGCGGAAGAATAGAAGCCTGACATTTCAATATGATCTGCGCATTTATCTTTTTCCTCGCCTATTTTCCAGACAACCTCGTTATCATTATTCAAATATCTTTTTCTCGGAATATTCAAATCCTGCGCCTTTGGCCTTGCCCATGGGGCAAAGCTTTTCGGCTTCATCAAATTTGCATAAAGCGTATAAAGTTTTTTGCTCATTAAAAACCTTCCTCAACCAAAGCCGATTCCGCCTTAGCGCAATCCTCTACTTCAGCCCTTTCCTTTAACTCATCAATAATCTTCTTATGATCCTTTTCCTTAAGATTATAGAAAAACATCGGAATAACGGAAAGAACGCAGCTGATGATTGTTGTTATAATCAGAATATTAAAAATAGGCATTCTTACAGCGTCATTATAAAGCACTGTGTAATCCTCTTTTAAACCGTAATGTTCATAGAAATAAGGAATAATAAGTCCTGTAAACATACCTGCAAAGGTTGTTATCATTGCGCCGAACTGTGTTATAAAGCCTTCAAGGCGTGTTCCTGTTTTCCACTGCTGATAGTCAAAAATCTCGGCTGTCATAGAAGACGTAATTACACTGTCTCCTCCCAGCATAAGCGTTGCAAGATAAAGACATGCAATAAATAAAAATGATGAATTCATTGTAAAAAGCATCAGTGCTGAAAATACGGCACGAAGCAGATTTGTCCATATTAAAACATTTCTTTTTCCAAGCTTTTTTGCAAGCAGCGGAGCAAGCAGCATAAGCGGAACCGAAGCCGTGCCTATAACAGTGTTCATAATACCCAGCATTACATCGCTTTGAATCTGATAAATACAATACCAGCCTAAAATAGAGCCTATCCCATATTTAAGGCCACTCAAAACGGAATGAATATTTATAAGCCAAAAATATTTATTTTTGGAAACCTGCTTTATGCCTTCGGAAAATTTCACCTTTGCAACATAATTTTTCGGAACAACAATTTTTTCCTTTGTTCCTTTAAAGGTAATAAAGCTAAGTATAATACCTACTATTGAGAATACAGGGAAAAAGATTCTGTAAGTCTTAAAATCAGTCATTCCTCCTGTAAGACCGGCAAGAATCGGAAGCAGCATATTAACGATTGAAGGGCCAAGGCTGTAAATAAACATACTTACGGAAAGCAGTGATGTTCTTTCTTCCCCATTCGGTGTAAGCACCTGCGCAAGGCTTGTGAATGCAAGCGCATACAGTGCCTGAAAAATCATCAGCACGGAATAGGTAACTCCGATTATGGATACCTTCGCCCAATAGTTTATTTCATTTGGTATAAATGCCATTGCGCAAAGCAGAATTGCAGTTGGAATTCCTGTGTAAAGAAGATACGGGCGGAATTTACCCCACTTTGAATTTGTATTATCAATAAGCATACTGATAAACGGAGTTTTCAGAAGATTGATAATTCCCATTATGATATTAAGCCATGCAAGATGTGTTGGCTTAATACCATATGCAGAGCCTATAAGCAAACAGTTTGCATTCAACGCTACGTAACCGAAAAGTGAATTAATTGTATTTACACCTATGCCGCCAATACTGTAGGCAGAAAATTCACTGTATGAAATATACTTTCCCTCTGCCGGTGTTTTCCAATGGCTTTTTACATCTGATACGATTGCACCTAAATTGATCTTATTCATGTTTTTACCCCTTAAATATTAACAGCTTTCGCCTGTTTCCGAATTGAATCTGAAGCTTTCTTTTTTGCCGTCTGCCAAACAGGTAACGGAAATAATATTCCTTTCCGCAAATTCGGCATTCAGAATTTTAATATCCTTTTTTCGTATGGTATCTAAAAAGACCTTCATCTGATTATCCTTATAATCTTCAACATTATCGGAAACAAAAAGCAAACTGCCGAAATAGCTGTTTATTTTTGCAAGAAGGGCTCTTTGATCAAAGGTCATTTTCGTATTCGTATCTCTTAAAAGGAATACATCAGGATCATTCAGAAAGGCTCTTCCGTTTAAATGACGTCTGAATACAGTACAATTAACCGTATTCGGCGTACTTACATCTTCTCTGATTCTGTTCTTCTTTCTTATCCATTCCAGATCAACATCAGCACCGATTCGGCAGAAATCCACCTTACCGAAAGCAGGCATAAGCGGAACACCGCAGCCAAGGATAATTTTATCCCCAACGCAGTCTCGGATTAAATCCATTGCATCGCACATAACCTGGCCTCTTGTTTTATTGTGAATCGGCAGAACACAGGCAGCATAAAGGAAATCCAGCTTAACCATGTCATAGCCCCATTCATTGAGAATCACATCAAAGAAATGCCTGATGTATGCCGCAGCATCCTTATTATAGATATCAAGTGCATAGAACGGTCCCCAGTTCGGACCGGCAACATAGGGCTTTCCTTTTTTGTCGCAAACAAGCCAGTCCTTATGCTCTTTATAAACCGAAGAATTCGCTGTTACAGCAAGCGGTGCAAGCCACAGCCCTGCAAGCATATTCTTTTTATGTATTTCATCGGCAATCTTTTTCATACCATTCGGGAATTTATCCTTTTTTGTTTCCGTCCAATCGCCGATAGCCTTCTGATAGCCATCATCAATCTGAAAAATATCAACCTTTTCATCAAGCTTGGAAAGCGATTCAAGATCACGAACAACAATATCCTCTGTTATAGAGCCATAGTAGTTATACCATGTTGTATAGCCGCACTTTTTTTCTTTCTGTGTGCACTGAACACCCATTAAATCAAAATATTTATCAAATGCAGCATCATACTCATCCGTAAGCATTGCATAATCAGCAATAAGCGTTCTGCCCGAAAAGGTTACACCCTCCAGTTCCTTTTCAAGGATAACCTGCTGATTCTCGGCATCAAACCTGATAATTGTAAAGCCGCATCTTTCACTGAGCGAGCCGAACAAATCAATCCTGTTGTTTGTTCTTACATAACCATAGGACCAACCGTAAAACAAACCCTTTCTTCTTGGATATTTGCAGATAAAGTAATCGCCCGATTTACCGATACCTATTTTCTTAACCAAAGGAGTTTTAACATAAAATTCCGTAAATCTGCTGAGTCCCTTCATTTCCTCATCAATAAAATATTCCCTGCTGTCTGTCCAGGACTGGTAACCATTTACAAACACACGGTTATCCTGATTAAACTGATAAGGATAGGCAATCTGAAATTTCTGAATCGTTAAAGGCTCTTTAGCATTCAGATACATTGTTGTTCTGCATCCATCCTCCTGTTTTTCAATAGAAAAATGAGCGGATTCAAGCTCTTTTGCAGTAAAGCTTTTCCCCTTTACAGTATAGTTTATAAATACTTTTTCCATAAATATTTACCTCTCATAAAAATATACATAATACAATACCATATATAATACCATATATAATACCATATATAATACCATATTTGGCAATTAAAAGCTATATATTAATCAGCAATTATAATATAAAAATCGGCAGATAAAGCGTTATGGTATAAAAACAGCAGCACAGAAAATTCCATGCTGCTTAGTAAAGCTATTTACTTTACACTTCGGAGTTCCTTAAAAAAGTCTCTTAACAGAGCTGAACACTCTTTTTCATAAACACCGCCGACAATTTCCGGCTTATGATTATACGGAAGATCATTAAAATTAACAACAGAGCCGAACGAGCCTGCCTTTTTATCATAGGCACCGAATGTAACCTTTTTTATCCTTGAATTAATAATTGCTCCTGCACACATCGGGCACGGCTCCAGAGTTACATACATTTCACACTGCCAAAGACGCCAGCCGCCAAGCACTTTGCACGCATTATCTATTGCCTCTGCTTCGGCATGATAAAGCGCATTTTTTCCGAGCTCACGTCTGTTTCTGCCCTCACCTACTATTACATTTTCTTTAACCACTACTGCACCAACGGGAACTTCGCCTTCTGCAGCGCTTATCCGGGCAAGCTCAATTGCCCTTTTCATAAATTCATTCATCGTATTGTTGCTATTATTGAAATGATAAAATATGCGAATGGGAATATCATACCCGGAACAAAGAAAAATGCTGCAAGCTTTTTGCCTGTGGTATTCTGAAACGGCTCATAAACAGCTTTTTCACTTTTCCTGAAATAGCCTTTAAAGCCAAGTATCAGCGCAGAAATGCCGCCGACAACAATCCATCCCACAAAAAACCAAACCGTAATATCCTCTGTTTTAATGCCAGCAAAATGCTCAACAACACTTGAAACAACACTCATGGAGTTGTTAAGCAAATGAATCAGAACGGCAGGAATAATACTGTCCGTTTTAACCGTTACATATCCCAAAATCAAGCCAACAAGCGTTGCAAAAACAAACTGAACCAAATTTGCATGCATAAGCCCGAAAACAATTGAAACGGCTACAACGCCGAAAGCCTTGCCATGCTTTCTAAGTAAACCCAATCCGCAGCAGCGCATACCGAATTCTTCACAAAGGGCAGGCATAACTGCTGTTCCTATTGCTATTGCAATGCTTGTTACAAAAGAATCCGGTTCCGGGGTTTCATACTGTAACGGGTCATGCCCCAAAGCCTGAAAAAATGCAACAACAATGCCTACAACATAGTTTGAGGCAATACAGCAAAGCATACCGAAGGTTACCCAAAGATACATATCCTTGCCGGAAACCTTTTTGGTTGGAATAATATCTACAGTATATTTTTTTCTGTTCAGATAAGCCATTACGCCAAACGGAATTACAATACAAATCAAATCCACTGCAACAATTCCAAAACAGGTTTGAAACAAAGCAGAATTATCGTACAGTTCTCTCAGTCCGCAAACCTCAAGAAGTAAAACACAGGCAAGCTGAAGCAGAACAAAGGCGGAAATTGCAATACCGAAAATATTGCCGAGACGCCTGATGCTCTTTCTTTCCATTTTGGCTTTTTCCATATAAAATCTGTTTTTCATTGCAGCTTCGTTATAATCATGATTCTGCTGATTAAACTGCGGCGGCTGATAATAATTGTTCAAAATTTTCCCTCGATTTTCTAAAGCCCGTTAATCAAGGCTTTCAGCAATTTTCTTTATATATGCCCTAAGCTCATCCCTTGTATCAGGATGATGAAGGCCAACCTCGATATTCGCCTCAAGAATACCGAATTTGTTACCCATATCATAACGCTTTCCCTCATAATCAACAGCAACCATGCCGTCTTTCTGCGCAAGTGCTTTCATCGCATCTGTAAGCTGAAGCTCATTGCCGGCACCCAAAGGCGTTTTTTCAAGAATATCGAAAATTTCCGGAGGCAGCACGGTTCTGCCCAAAATTGAATAATTGCCCATAATTTCTTCGGGCTTCGGTTTTTCAACCATATCAACACAATGGTAGCAATTACCTTCCAGATGCTCTGTTTTAAGAGAACAGTATTTAGTTATATCCTCATCCGAAACTTCCTTAACACCAACAATGCCCTTGCCGTATTTCTCATAGGCATCACAAAGCTGCTTTGTTACAGGCTTTTCGGATATAATTACATCATCACCGTAAAGAACGGCAAATGGCTCATTACCGATAAAATTTTTAGCACAAAGAACCGCATGGCCAAGGCCCTTTGTTTCCTTCTGCCTTAAAAAATATATATTTCCGAAATTTGAACAGGCCAAAACATCATCAAGAATATTCTTTTTGTTTTCACTTTCAGACAGCTTTTTCTCCAACTCAAAGGAATGATCAAAATGATCTTCAATAGCGCCCTTGTTTCTGTTTGTAATCACAAGAACTTCCTCTATTCCGGAAGCAAAAGCTTCTTCAACAATATACTGAATTGCAGGCTTATCAACAATATTAAGCATTTCCTTCGGAACTGCCTTAGAGGCAGGAAGCACCCTTGTTCCCATGCCTGCTGCAGGTATGATTGCCTTTCTTACTTTCATATTCTTACCCTCATAAAATATACTGAATTATTCTAAAACATATACGAGAAAAATGAAATTGCAAGCAAAATAAGCGGGAAGAATACATTTACGCCGCCCTGCTTGGCAAGGAACATTTTTCTGAGTTCCTTCTGGCTCAGATTTTCATTGCCCATCATCGGACCGACAAACGAAAAGGATTCTCCGAGCTCAACCTTTTCATCCACTGTTTTAATAATTTTTACAACTCTTTTACGATACTGAGAATCGGCAATAACAGCTGCAATTATCCTTAAAGCAACAGATACGGCCATTGTTATCATAACAACCATCCACGCCTGTTTGTTTTCGGGAGCAGCAAATGATTCCTTCAAAAAGGCCGACATTTTCTCGGTATCATAAGTTGCAAAAACAGCAGACATTTCCTTTACGATATTTCCGAGAACAAGAACCGCAGAGTCAAAAACCGCACTTATGATTGCACTTGCAGCAAAGGGAATAACAAGAAAAATAAGGCTTTCCGTATACATTTTTCTGTACATAAAATAATACGGACCAAAGAAGAATGCACCCCAGTTCCAGCCAAGCCTTTGCCTTTTGGAAAACCTTTTAACAAACCTTTCGGAATTCACACCCACAACCGTTTCAACATCTAAAGCATTTACACCGTCTATATCATCTTCCGAAGAGGCAGCCGACAAGCTTTCCGCATCTGCCGTTTCCGTTGCGTTTTCATCACAGACCGTCTGTGGAGTTACGGCATCTGTTTCCACGGGCATTCTGCCTGCCTCGGCAAAAAACTGCTCAAAGGTTTTGATTTCCGCTGCTTCGGCAGATTCTTCGATTCTATCATTGTTTCTGTTGTAAACAAAATCCGTTCCGTGCTTATCCTTATTGGCACATTTTCCAAGAGATTTATAGCATTCTCTGTGATGAGGCGTTCCGCACTCGGGGCATGAAACAATATCTTCGCCCTCGGCAAATTCCTTGCCGCAAACAGGGCATTTATTATTTTCGTATAAAAACATTTTTAACTCCTGTAAAAAATTTACATATTACTATTTTAACTAATTATACTTATATTAGCACAAAAAATCAACATAATAAAGTAAATATGGTTAAAATAAAGTAAACATATTTTTAACAAGATATCTTGAAATAATCCTATAAGTTGTATATAATACCTATGTTTATAATATAAGGAGATTTACAATGATTGAATTTGAAAATTTAAGATTCAGGCTGCTTGAATCGGAAAATCCTATCCAGAATTTAAAAGAAGCGCTTGCAATAGATCTTGTTAAAAACGAAATTAAGGAGCTTGAAGAAGAAGCGGCAGCTCCCGATTTTTGGGATGATATGGAAAAAAGCCAGAAAATCCTCAAGAAAACAGGCTCTCTAAAAGCAAAAGTTGAAAGCTATGAAACGCTCAAATCAGATTTTGATGATGCACTTGTTATGATTGAACTTGCAGACGAGGAGGGCGATGAAAGCCTGCTTGAAGACTGCACCGAATCCGTTTCGGACATTGAAAAAAGAATTGAAGGCTTAACCCTTTCAACCCTTTTAAGCGGAGAATTCGACAATAAGAATGCACTTTTAACCTTTCATGCAGGAGCAGGCGGAACAGAGGCTATGGACTGGGCAGAAATGCTTTTCAGAATGTACAACCGCTGGGGCGAACGCCACGGATACAAGGTTTCAACACTTGATTATCTTGACGGTGATGTTGCCGGCTTAAAAAGTGCAACCATACTGATTGAGGGTGAAAACGCATATGGATATCTTAAAGGAGAAATGGGAATTCACCGCCTTGTAAGAGTTTCTCCGTTTGACTCATCGGGAAGAAGGCACACATCCTTTGCATCCCTTGAAGTAATGCCTGAGATTGACGATGATGTGAATGTAGAAATCCGTGAGGAAGATATCAAAATGGATGTTTACAGGGCATCCGGTGCAGGCGGACAAAAGGTAAACAAAACCTCATCTGCCGTTCGCCTTACGCATATTCCCACAGGCATTGTTGTATCCTGTCAGATTGAGCGTTCGCAGCACCAGAACAGAGAGGTTGCCATGAGAATGCTGAAATCCAAGCTTGTTGAAATCAAGGAGCGTGAAAACCTTGAAAGAATTGAGGATATCAAAGGCGACCAAAAGGAGATTGCATGGGGAAGCCAGATCCGCTCATATGTATTTATGCCCTATACAATGGCAAAGGACCACAGAACAGGCTTTGAAATGGGAAACATAAACGCTGTAATGGACGGCGATATAGACGGCTTTATCAATGCTTATTTAAAGCAAAAAAGTGTTGAGGATGCTGAAAAAAATTAAAAATTTCAAAAAAATTATACCATTTATATTATTACTCCTTCTGCAAAAAATAGTTTGTGGGAGGAGATTTTTTATGAAAAAAATATTTGCAGCAATTCTTTCGGTTTCATTGCTGCTTTGCGGATGTTCCATGAGCAAAAGCAATAACGAAACCGAAAAAAATGCAGAATCAACAACTAATGAAACAACAAACACGGCAGAAACAACACTGGAAGCAACAGGACTCGGCGTAACCCTTTCGGAGTATGATAAAAATGCAATCGTCTGGGGACCGGGCAACATTAAAAATCACGAACGGCCCGTTGATCCCGCCAAGCTTCAGAATCAATATAAGGATTTAAACGGAAAGTGGCTTCTTGCAGATGACAAAAACATTTGTCTTACCTTTGATGAAGGCTACGAAAACGGCTATACAGCTCAGATTTTAGACACACTTAAAGCAAAACATGTAAAGGCAATTTTTTTCTGCACCTACGATTATGTTAAGGACAATCCCGAGCTTGTAAACAGAATGATCAACGAAGGACACATTGTCGGCAACCATTCCTACAGACATTATAATTTTACGCAAATTGATGTAGAAACAGCAAGCGATGAAATAACAATTCTTCACGATTATGTTGCCGAGCAATTCGGTTACGAAATGAAATACTTCCGTTTTCCTGAGGGTGCATTCAGCGAACAGGCACTTGCCCTTACAAAAGACCTTGGCTATTCTTCCATTTTCTGGAGCTTTGCTTATGCAGACTGGGACAGAGAAAATCCGCCGAGCAATGAAACAGCATATGAAAAAATAACCTCATCCGTTCACAACGGAGCAATTCTTCTGCTTCATGCCGTATGCAGATCAAATGCAGATGTTTTGGGAGATGCAATAGATAACATTATTGAACAGGGCTACTCTTTCACAATTTCAATTTAACCGCACATCCTATTCTTTCGGGAATAGGATATTTTTTGTCGGATTTCTAAAAGAAATAAAATAATTTGTTAATTTTATAATTTTATGTTGTTATATAAAATTAATTATTATATAATACCATATATGAATTTTAAAATTCTACTTCGTTGAAAGTGAGAGATATTTATGATTTTTACAAGAGATATAGGAATAGATTTGGGAACTGAAAACACCCTTATTTGCGACAGAAAGGGCAGAATTATAATCAGCGAGCCTTCCGTTGTTGCGGTTGATGTTAAATCACGCAGAGTTCTTGCTACAGGAGAAAAGGCAAAGGCTATGATAGGCAGAACTCCGGGCTCAATTGTTGCCGTTAAGCCGCTGAATGACGGTGTTATAGCCGACTTTGATATGACGGCGGATATGCTTCACGATTTCATTTACCGTTCGTCAAAGCGCTCGTTTTTCACGAAAACAAGAGTTGTTATTTCTGTTCCGAGCGGTGTAACAGAGGTGGAAAGAAGAGCAGTTGAGGATGCTGTTCGTGCCGCAGGCGCCCAGGAAGTTGAGCTGATTGAGGAGCCTATGGCAGCAGCACTCGGCGTTGGACTTCCCGTATTTGAAGCAAGGGGCTCAATGATTGTTGATATCGGCGGCGGCACCTGCGATGTTGCGGTTATTTCCCTTGGCGGAATTGCGGCAAGGAAAAGCATTAAAACTGCCGGAAATGCACTTGATGAAGCAATCATAAATTATATGAAAAAGACCCATAATCTTCTTATCGGAACCATTACGGCAGAAGACATCAAGCTTAAAATCGGTTCTGCCATGGAATACGACGGAGAGGCCGTTATGGAGGTGCGCGGAAGAAATTTAACAGACGGACTTCCCAATGCAATAGAAGTTACATCTGCCGAAGTAAGAGAGGTTCTTTCCGCTCCTGTTGCCGAAATTATCGGAGCTGTGCGCGAAACGCTTGAGGTTACACTTCCCGAGCTTGCAGCAGATATTATTGACAAAGGTATTTACATAACAGGCGGCACATCACTTTTAAGAGGACTTCCCGAACTTATAACACAGGAAACCGGAATTGCAGTTCACAAAACCGATATGCCGCTTGAAGCCGTGGCTATAGGTGCATCAGTCAAATTAAGAAGGGCGAAATAAGAAATGAAAAACCTTTTTAAAAGCAGACGTTTTAAGCTGATTACAGTTGTTCTTTTCCTGCTGCTTGCAGGCGCACTTATCTGTGCCGCAAACGGCAACAGCGAAACTGCCCAATCAAGCGTTGTAGGAATCGTGTTCACCCCTGCAAACTGGGTAGCTTCAAAAATTTCAAACGGAATATCCTATGTTTTCGGCGAAGCAAGCGGAAATGCAGAATACTTAAACAGAATAGATGAGCTTGAAAAGCAGGTTGGTTCTCTTCAGAATCAGCTGAATGATTATGAAAATCTGAAAAAGCAGAATGCTTTATACAAGGATGCGCTTCAGCTTAAGGAGGATAATCCCGATTTCAACTTTGTTGAGGCTATTGCAATATCAAGGGATGCCGCTGATATTTTCGGTTCCTACACCATAAATAAAGGCACTGTTAACGGCATTAAAGAGGGAAATGCTGTTCTTTACGGAAACTATATTGTAGGCGTTATAAGCAGTGCATATCCGAATTACAGTATTGTTAAAACCATATTGGACCCTGATTTTTCAGTTTCGGCATACGAAATTGTTTCAGGCGAAATATCCTATGTTACCGGAGATGCTGCTCTTGCAGCAGACGGTAAATGCAAAATGGCAAACCTGCCTGCGTCATCGGCAGTTACCTATGGTTCAATCATATCAACGGCCGGAATCAGCGGAAATATTCCAAAAGGTCTGATTATAGGAACCGTTGAAGAAATTGACGACGAGGTTATTTCCGTTTCTCACTATGCTGTTATAAAGCCGGGCATTGATGTTAACAACATATCAAACTGTCTTGTTTTAACAGAGAACAGCGAGGCTGACTGATGGACGTATCATACAGAAAAAAAATCAGCAAAACCATAATTTATATTCTGATCATTGCGGCAGCCGCAATGATTCAGAATACAAGCGGGCTTACCCTTGAAATCGGCGGAGCAAGATGCTTTTTGCTTTTGCCTGTTACAATCATGCTCGGTATGGGCGAGGATGAGGGCTTTGCAGGCATACTGGGGCTGATCGGCGGATTATTCTGGGATTTGAATTCTGCCGTTCACTTTGGGTTCAATGCGGCATTTATGTGCATATCCTGCTTTTGCTGTGCAGCACTCGTTACCTATATTATCAGAAATACTTTTATTTCAAACTTTGTTTTTTCAGCCTTAGCTGCATGCGCTTATGCCTTTTTGTACTGGCTGTTTTTTATCATTATAAAGGGTGTTCACGGAGCTGAGCTGAGCTTATTCAGCTTTTATCTTCCGTCAGCCTTGTATACAATCATAGCAGCCCCTTTTATATGGTTTTTCATAAATTGGATAAAGAAAAAGCTTGATAAACCAATAAAAGCATAAACCTAAAACTGCAGAAAGAAATTTTACCGAAAGGAGATTGCCGTGAACAGCAGATACAGCAGTATCCGCTCTGTTATCGCTTTGGTGCTTGTTGCCATAATGATATGCGGATTCGGATACGAACTTTTTAATATTCAGATTTTAAACCATGAATTTTATACTGAGCAAAACAACAATGTAACTACATACACTGTTCCTCTTGAAGCCGCACGAGGCGATATTGTAGACAGAAACGGCAATGTTCTTGTTACCAACCGCCAGGGAAATTCAATCATTCTTGATGCGGCCTACTTTCCCGCACGTTCCGACAATAAAAAAAGAAACGAAATCATTCATAATCTTTTAAAGCTTTTTTATAAATATAAAGAAGAGCCCGTAAACAATCTTCCCCTTACTCTGAAGGGCGGTAAAATTGCATTTACCGATGATGAGGACGAAATTGCGGTAATGAAGCGTGAGGATGTTTTCAATCTTCAGAAATACGCAACGGCTCAGAACTGTTTTGACACAATGGTTGAAATGTATGAGCTTGAAAACTACGATATTCAGACGGCGCTGAGAATCGGTGCTGTAAGATATGAGCTTACAACACAGTATTTTTCTATTGAAAACCCGGTTACAATCGCAGAAAATGTAAAAAACGAAACCGTTGCCGCAATCAAAGAGGATAAGAAAACTTATCTTGGTGCAGATGTTCGTCCTGTTTCATACCGTGAATATACCGATTCAACAATTGCGCCGCATATTCTTGGCACAGTAAGAAAAATTAACGGCGAGGAATACAACGAGCTGAAGGATGACGGCTACGGAATAAATGATATCATCGGCGAAAG
This sequence comes from Ruminococcaceae bacterium UBA3323, assembly GCA_002361935.1. GTDB lineage: Bacteria > Bacillota > Clostridia > Oscillospirales > Acutalibacteraceae > Eubacterium_R. The sequence goes on from DESD01000025.1 coordinate 16,584, forward strand.
CGGAATTGAATCCGCAATGGAAAAAGAGCTTCGCGGCGTTCCGGGCGAGCTTACCATCACCGTTGACAACGAGGGAAATGTTACAGAAGAAATAACAAAAAATCCTATCAGAGGCAACACGGTTATGCTTACCATTGATAAGGATTTGCAAAGAGTTACTCAAGATGAGCTGAAAAAAAGCTGCGAGGAAGTAAGTTCTACCAGAGGTGCAGGCGCTGTTGTGGTTCAGGCAACCAATTCAGGCGAAATTCTTGCAGCTGCTTCTTATCCAACCTTTGATCTGCAGGATTATTATGATAATTATGAAAAGCTTGCAAAAAATACAAGAAATCCTATGTGGAACAGATTTGCGCTTGGCCTATACGCTCCCGGCTCTACCTTTAAACCGATGATGTCCTGTGCTGCGCTTGAAGAAGGTGTTATCAATGAAGATACCGTATTCCGATGCAGAGGTCTTTTTCAATACTATGATGTTCCGTTCCGCTGTATGAACAAAACAGCTCATGGCTATGAAAATGTCCGACTTGCGCTGCGAGATTCCTGCAACATTTTCTTCTATAACTGTGCCGATGCACTCGGCATTACAAAAATCAATGAATACGGAAAAATGTTCGGACTCGGCGAAAAAACAGGTGTTGAAATACCGGAAGCAGCCGGTACTTTTGCAAGCCCTGCTGTTGCCGAGCAATACGGCAGAGCCTGGCAGATGGGTGATACCATTCAGGCAGGTATCGGTCAGTCCTATCATCTTTTCACTCCGCTTCAGCTTGCCAACTATTGCGCAACGATTGCAAATAACGGAACCAGATACGAATCCCACTTTGTTAAGGCGATTATAAACAGTTCTAACAAATCCATTGACGAAACCGGAATTACTGTTGTTGAGGATTTGCCGATTTCGGATAAAACCTTTACAACCGTTAAAGAAGGCATGCGCCTTGTTGCAACCGAACAGGGTATCCGTTTCGTATTTAATAAAATAAAAACACCTGTTGCATGCAAAACAGGTACATCGCAGGTTGGAACAGGTAAAAAAAAGGATAACAATGGTTTCCTTATTACCATGGCACCATACAAAAACCCTGAAATTGCAGTTGCTTCCGTTGTAGAGCTTGCAGGCTCGGGTACCGAAACAGCCGAAATTACCGCAGCAATCATAGACTACTATTATTCTAATAACACCGATAAAACACCTGCACAGGAAGCGGGTTCTCTGCTTGACTGATATATAATTT
>DESD01000019.1:0-37345 GCA_002361935.1 Ruminococcaceae bacterium UBA3323
CTTTTGCACTTGGTGTCTGCAGCTTCTTTGTATTCTTTGCATTTACTGCTGCACTGTATGCAGACTTTATATTTCCCTTTACAGCTCTCATCTTATACGTGTACTGCTTTCCGTATGCTGCTGTACCTGTTGTAAAGGATGTACCTGTTGTTGTTTTCATCAGCTTGTAGCTGCCGTCTGCCTGCTTGATGTAAAGCTCATACTTTTCTGCTTCGGCAACCTTGCCCCATGAAAGCTTAATCGTTCCGTTTGCATTTACGGCCGCTTTCAAAACCGGTGTTTTAAGACCTGTTGCTTTTATTGTTTCGGTCTTAGTGGCTTTACACTTTGTGCAGGTGTATGTTTTAACGCCTGCTGTTGTGGCAGTCGGTGCCTTCGTTACCTTGCCTGCATCCCATGTATGTTTACATTCTTTTTTAATGATAATGTTGCTTCTAAACTCAGTTCCATTATAATCGAACAAATAGGAATATCCATTGGGGTATTCGACCTTAGTTATATGTGGCTTACCATTTTCATACGAATAGCTGGAAAAGCCTTTTTCAATGCCGATTGCTTTTTTTGAAAAATTCTTATCCGGATAGGTTTCTTTAATTTTTTTGATGACATAGTTATACATATCCTTATCGGAAACAGATGCCGGCACATTAATAACAGGCACAGAACTTCTGTTTTCCACTCGCCTTATGTCATAACAAATACCATTTTTAAATATTGATATATATGATGCTTCACCTTCACCTATATTTAAACCAGGATCGCCTCCACCGGCTCTTGAAATCGGCAGAACAGTTATTGAAGCATCATTAACAGCCTTTTCATAAGCTTTTATTGCCGCATTACGGAAATCCTTCCAAGCATCATCTGATTTTAAATAATCTAAATCAACTTCAACATACTTTATATTCGGAGCCTTAAAATTTTTAATATACTGCTCATCTGTTTTGTTATATTTATCTGAGTTTTTGAATTTAACATTAACTGTTTTTATTTCTAACCAATCCCAGGAATTTGGATTCAAGCTGTCTTCCATATAAACTGTTGCTTTGCGAAAATATTCATAGGAAGAGGGATTATACACTACTCGAATATGATATCTTTGCATATCAACATTTGCTTTAATGATATTCTTCAAGCTATTTTCAATGGATTGCTCTATTTCATCCATCTTATCTTCTGCATCTAATTCATTAAAATTAACAGATACTGAATTCGGAAGAATGCTTTTGGATTTTTCGCAGATATTAAAATAATCAAGATATCCCGGATATTTGATTATTTCACCATTAATGTCATATTTATATTCATAGTAATTATTGTATGCATATTGCTCAGCATAGGAGCCTTCTTCAACAATGAAAATCATATGCTTTCCATTGAGTATAAAGAATGTATTTTTTCCTATTCTTTTTACACTACTTGGTATCGTTATGCTTGTTAAACTTGTACATTCCTGAAACGCCCAATCCTCAATACTTGTTACACTATTTGGAATAGTTATATTTGTTAAGCTTGTACAATCACAAAAAGTACCACTTTTAATTATTGATATATTATTTGAAAGAACTATATTTTTTACATTTTTGCAATCTGAAAATGCATATATTCCCATACTTTTAACACTATTTGGAACTGTTACGCTTGTTAAACCTTTACAATCTTGAAATGCACTGCCTGCAATTGCAGTTGTTCCTGTTTTAACTGAATACTTACCAGTCACCAACTCTTCGTCTGCCTTAATCAGACAACTACCTATATATAATACACCATCAGACCAATTATTTTTATTATCATAAAACTTTGTTCCTCCAAATGAGTCCGAATAAACATCTTTAATGTTCTTTGACATAGATATTTTGGATAAATTGGTGCACCCTCCAAAAGCATATCTTCCGATATCGGTTACACTATCAGGTATTGTTATATTATTCAAATACTCGCACCACTCGAATGACCCTGCTTTAATTTTTGTTACTGTATTAGGAATGGTAAATGAAATATCCGTTTTTCCTGCAGGATATTGAATCAGCTCCGTTTTATTTTTATTATAAAGAACTCCGTTTTTTGATGAATAGTTTTTATTATTTACATCAACATTTATACTTACTACACCACAGGAATAAAACGCATTGTCTGCAACGGTTACTATATTCTTACCAATATAAAAATCTTCAGATGCACGTACTTCTATTATATGATTCCCTATGTATAATATATCATTTTTCCAATTATTTTTGTAAATAGCTGTTCCTTGAAAGGCTGCACTGCCTATGCATTTTACACTGTCAGGCAACACTATATTCGCCAAGCTGGAACAATCTAAAAAGGTACCGTCGCCAATGTTTAAAACACTGGTTGGAATTACAATGCTTTTTAAACTACTGCAACAATAAAATGCATACTCTCCTATGCTTGTTACACTGCTTGGAATTGTTATACTTGTTAAACTTGTGCATTCCTGAAAAGCCCAGCCTTCAATACTTGTTATACAATTTGGAATTTCTATACTAATTATGCTTGTACACTCTCTGAAAGAGGAATTGCCAATAGATGTTACAGTATACCCATCTATTTTAGATGGAATTATAACATTTGATGCCGAACCGCTATACTTGTAAATTTCAACAGTGCCATCCTCAAGCAATGTATAATCATATTCATTACTATCTGCATAAGCAGAAAGTTCGATACCTGCTGTAATGCTAAGAAGCATTATGACAGATAAAAATACCGATAAAACTTTTTTCATATTTTATTCTCCTTTAAATTCTTTTGCACAATTCAACGTTGCATCAATAAGAAACTGACGATGTACTCTTTCGAGAGTATGTCTTGCAACAATATCTTTCTTTGTAATTCTTGCAGGTAAACTTTTGTCATCAGAAAAGCATTTAACTTTTTCAACTCTTCTTGCTACAATTATATCATCAATAAAACAATCCTTTTGATATTCTAAGGAATCATAAACTTTATCATCAACTATTCTTAAAAGATAAATTTCATTTTTATTTTTAGGATTTTTTGTCCAGACTAAATCGCCTTTTTTCATTCTGTTTAAATTATTTATTGCCGCCTTGAAATTTGGATTTTCTCTTGATTTTTCACTGCCCCATCCGATTGAAATGATTTTATTTCTCATACAGGTTTCAAACTTTATATCATCATTTTTATCGTGGTTTGCCCTATTGTCTTTTAAATTGACAATATATACATTTGCCATAAAATACCTCCCGAATTTAATAATATAATTCAATTCTCAGTTTACACCAAATATAGTGTAAAGTCAATACACTATATTTGGTGTATTGTAAAATTCTTTTATATGAATCATATGGAGGAATTATATGAAAACCTATGTTGAAATTATCAAGGATTTACGGGAAGACCATGATTTAACGCAAAAGCAGGTTGCTGATTATCTTGGCACAACACAGCAGGTTTATTCAAGATATGAAAAAGGAGAAAATGAGATTCCCGTTAGACATATAATTGCTCTTTGCAAATACTATAAGGTATCAGCAGATTATCTTTTAGGACTCAAGAATAAATAAAAAATAAGCGGATAATATGATATACACCCCAAAAGTTTTCTGACTTTTGGGGTGTATATCATTTCAACTATTCTTTTAATTTATTATAATAAAAATCCGATTTTTTTCATTGCCTTATTCAGCGTTCTGCCTGCAATGCGGGAAGCAAAATCTGCGCCGTTTTTCTGGCATTCTGTAAGATACGCCTTATCATTCATAAGCTGTTTGAATTTTTCCTGAACAGGTTTTAATTCCTCAACAACCGCTTCGCCGACAGCAACCTTGAAGTCACCGTAGCCCTTACCTGAAAAATCACCTTCAATCTTTTCAAAGCTATCGCCCGTAACAGCAGAATAGATTGTCATTAAATTATTGATTCCGTCCTTGCCCTCTGCATAACGAACGCTCATTTCGCTGTCTGTTACGGCAGACTTAAACTTTTTCATAATCACATTCGGTTCATCGGTTAAATAAACCGTTCCCTTAGGATTCGGGTCTGATTTGCTCATTTTTCTTGTTGGATCGGCAAGGCTCATAACCCTTGCACCATTCTTCTGAATAACAGGCTCCGGCACTGTAAACACATTGCCGTAAACACCATTGAAACGGTTTGCAATATCACGGCAGATTTCAACATGCTGCTTCTGATCTGCACCAACAGGAACAACATCGGCCTGATAAAGCAGAATATCGGCAGCCATAAGGCAGGGATAAGTAAACAGGCCTGCATTAACATTATCGCTGTGCTGCGCAGATTTATCCTTAAACTGTGTCATCCTGCTGAGCTCGCCGAACTGTGTATAGCAATTCAGAAGCCATGCAAGCTGAGAATGAGCCGGAACATGGGACTGAACAAATAATATTCCTTTATTGGGATCAAGACCGATTGCAAGAAGCATTGCATACAGCTCCATCGTTTGCTGTCTTAATTTTTTAGGCTCCTGACGAACAGTAATCGAATGCAAATCCGCAACGCCGTAAATTGTATCATATTCCTCCTGAAAGGACGGCCAGCCCTTCATTGCGCCAAGATAATTTCCAAGCGTAGGAACAGAGGTTGGCTGAATTAACGACAGGCTTCTTTTCTTTCTTTCAATTTTGTTTTCTTCCATTATTTTCACCTTTACATATATTCTTTCGCAATTTCACCCATTATCTTAACACCCTTAACAATATCTTCATCCGACGGTGTAGAGAAATTCAGGCGGATATAGCTGCACGGCTTTGTATCATCAAGCATAAATGCCGTGCCCGGCACAACTGCCACATTCTGTTTTAAAAGCTTATTTACATATTCAAGCATATCAACATGTTCGGGCAGCTTTGCCCAGATAAACAAGCCGCCCTGCGGTCTTACATAAGTGATAAAACCTTTACAGTATTCATCAAGACAGCCGCACATTAAATTAAGCTTTCTGCGGTATACCTTTTTGATATTTTCAATATGCGCATCAACATCATATTCATCAAACCAACGGGAAACAATCATCTGATTGAGCACACCCGTATGAACATCGGAAACCTGCTTTCCGATTGTAAACGCACCTGCTATTTTTTTAGGAACAACGGCATATGCAACTCTGATACCCGGAGCAAGAATTTTTGAAAATGAGCCTGCATAAACAACAATACCATCTGTATCCATACTTTTAACAGACGGAACATCATCGCCCTCAACCCTTAATTTCCCGTATGGATTATCCTCAAGAATAACAAGGTTGTTTTCCTTGGCAAGCGCATACATTTTTTTACGTTTTTCAAGGCTTAAGGTTGTTCCGCCGGGATTCTGAAAATTAGGAATTGTATAGATAAATTTAGCATCGGGGCTCTTTTTTATTGCTTCTTCAAGTGCTTCCGTATTCATTCCGTCTTCATCAATGGGAACACCCACAAGATTACAGCCGTGGGAACGGAAAGCATTGAGCGAGCCGATAAAGGACGGATCTTCACAGATTATCGAATCCCCCTCTGCGGCAAGAACACGGGTTGTAATATCCATAACCTGCGTACCGCCCGAGGTAATGATAACAACATCCTCGTCGCTTCCGATATTTTCCTTTTCCTTAAGCCAGTTTTTAACCTGCTCCCTCAGAGGCTCATATCCTTCCGATACGCCGTAAACAAGAGCAGAAACAGGATTTTCACTTAAAATCCTGTTTGACAGCACCTGAACCTCTTCACAGGGGAAGGCTTCAACAGCAGGAGAACCGCCGGCAAAGGCAATCATTCCCGGCTGATTTGTCTGCTTTAATATTTCCCTTACTGCCGAGGGTTTCATATTTGCAAATTTTTTAGATACCTGGTAACTCATTTTCTTTTCTTTCCAACATCAGATTAAATTATCTTCTTTCAAAAAGGCAATCAGCCTTTCCGTGTTTTTGCCATCCCGAAACTGAACAATATGCGAATAATTTTCAATATATTTATCCTTTTGAGGATTATCATAATTATCTCTTATTGCTTCGGAAAGGCCATCTGTATTATAAAAATAATCTCCGTAAACATTTTCTTCATTAAGCATAAGCTTTGTTGACGGACCATACTGCGACATACAGAAATCCTTTTCCTCCCAATAGAAAATCACCCTTGCACCTCTATAAAACGCATCATACGCAATAGAGGAATAATCGGTTATGAGAACCCGTGTCTGCTGCAGAATATCATCATATCTGGCATCCATAGCCAGCTTATCGGAAATAGGGCTGTTCAGCTCACGAAGCTCATTCGCAATAAGCGGATGCGGAAGAACAACAACCTTCTCCTTTAAGTCATCGGGAACACTGTTATAAATCTTCATAACCATTTTGTAATAGGCTGTTTCGGTAAAATCATCACGTGCAGCATTTATTTCCCAAGGACGCCAGGTTGGCATAATGGCAATTTTATCCGCATCGGGAGATAAGAAATTCCTGTCAAACTTAGGAAGACCCGTTATATACAAATCCTCATCAAAATGACCGCCGAGCTCAACAAAATGATTTGCTTCGGCAACGGAAGAAACAATAACCCGGTATTTTCCTTTAAGCTCCTTACGGTTAAACATGCTTCGGGATTCACTGTTGAGCGAAACCATATACATAACACCATGCTGAAGAAATACATAATTCAGATTTTTATCGGCAATTTTCTTCAGCGCAAGTACATTAAAGGTTTTTAAATCTATTGCATGAACCAACGCTTCCGTGCCGATAAAGGTTTTTGCCTTAAAGAAATAAAGATAATGCTTAAAGGTATATTTATAAATAATATTGGCTCTGTACTTTTCGGGAATTCTGTCAATATACTGATAATTCCTGTCAACTATGAAATAGGCATTATGATAGCCGTTATCAATCAGCTTTTCAAAGGTTACGCTTGCACTTTCTTCATATTTTGAAGAATTCTTTTCATAAAGAAGAACCAGCTTTTTGGCCTTGCTGCTCCGCCAAAGCACCGCAAGTGCGAATGCGGCAGCCTGTTTAAATCTTTCAATCAGCTTATCTGTTGTATTAAAAGACCTGATATAAACATTCAGATTATTATTTACAGACTGACGGAAAATTGCAACCGTATCTGTTTTTTTGTCATGAAGCATAGCACTTCTGAGTCCGAAAAACATGGAGCCGAGGGGTGCAAAATAATATGCATGGCACTGAACAATTTTATCAAATCTGTTTTTATAGCAAATCATAACCTTGCAGTTGGAAGGCATATCAACAAGCTTTTCAAGCGGAACTTCAAAGGATATAATTCCCCAATGCTTTTTGCTTTTTCTTTTTTTATTGCCGATTATTCTAAAATCAAATTCTTCATCACCTATGCAAAGAAATGTATCTTTCATGGATATTTCAACGGGTGTTTTGAATTTGAACAGGCTTACACACTTAAGCTTTTTTGAAGAAGAAAAATAAAACGGAATTACATTTTTAAATTTTGATAATCTTCGGTATGTATCATTTGCATATACATCCTCGGCTCTGTTCTTAATATAAAGCTCATTTTCCTTTTCAAAATTGTCTATTTCCGAAAAGCCGTAATATTTTTCTGATTTTTTCGTAAATTTCTCTAAATACCTGTTGATTTTTGATTTCAGAAAGAAGTCCCCGTGGCGCACATTATACTTTTCACCGGTAAGTTTGGAAAGAATACCTGCTTCAATATAGTTACTGCTTGTAAAGTCAACAACCTTTACGGGCGTTAAGGAGTAAAAACGGCGCTTTGCTTCTTTTTCAAAGAATCTGTCCAGCTTTTCCGATGGCTTTGCTTTATTGAAAAGGCCATGAAGCACAATGGAAAATACCTCTTTTTTATTATATTGATACGCTGTTAAAAGCCCCATAAAGTCTGCTTTGCCGTCAAGAGAATTAACAAACGCTTTCTTTTCCGAATCAAAGGTTTTCGCATAAACAACGATATGCTTATTCTGAGGATTTTCTTCTATATAATTTTCAATGCCGTCATAATATACAGGATTAAGATCTCCGGCATAAATCAGACTGAGATTATCGGCGGAATTGTGTTTCTTAATTTCAAACTTATCTGTTTTTCCGTCAATCATCAAACTGAATAAGTCGGCACACTGTGTCTTTGAACCGTTCGGGCAGTATTCCGAAACAAATGCCGAATAATCCCCTGCCGGCTTTTTCATTTCCGATATAGTATCATCAACATTTTCGGTAATCGGAAACGGCAGTTCCTCAAAGGGCATATATGTACCGCGGGAGGTTAAATACTTTTCCTTATCATAGGCATAAAGAATAATTTGCTTACCCGTAACAGCATAATCAAAAAATACGCTTGAATAATCGGTAACAAGACCATCACAGGCATTCAGCACCTCGTAAGTATCATACTCCTCGGGGAAATAAGCAACATGCCTGAATGCAGAGCAATTGATATTGCTTGAAAGCAGGAAATGAAGATTAACAAGAAGGATTGTATTATCATCAAGCTTTTCATCAAATTCCTTCAGAATTTTGATGGTTGACTTAATCTGATTTTTAGTATCTGCCTTTCTTCCCATGCCACGCCATGTAGGCATATAGGCAAAAACATTTTTGCCCTCATAGCCGAGAGTCTTTTTCATTTCTTCGCCCTGCGTTTTATCATAGAAAACATAATTTCTCGGATAATTTGCAATAAGCGAATGACCGCTGAATATATCCTTTAAATAATAATCCTCCATAAAAACATTATATGTAAATGCATTAGGGAAGAGCGCATAATCACTCATAAGATAATTTTTTTGAATATTAGCAAGCGAGCCAAGATTGGATTTATCCGATTTGCCAAGCGTTTTCAGGGGCGTACCATGCCACGTGTTCAAAAAAATCTGCTCATCCCTTTTCAGAAAATACGGAGGGAATGAATTATCGGTTGCAATATACTTTGCCGTAGCAAGATATCTGCAATATGTATTGGAATTTCTGATGACAAGTTCAACATTCTCAAAGCCATATACATCAAAAATTCTCTTTTTCGCCTTTTCAATGGTTTTTTGTGTAACTACAAAAACGCATTTATAGCCCTTAAAGCGAGGATTTGTTGAGATTTCTTTAAGCATGGAAAACATATTTCCATTAATATTAGAGCCTTGCCCGCCCTCAAGCAAAACAAGCCTATCATCAACAGGAAGCTCCGAATAGCTTAAATAAGACATATTAACATTTTTACTTAATTCTTTAAACTTATCAAGTATTCGTTTTATCAATGAGCCACATCCTCTCAAAAGTTTTATGAAAACAATGGTTTTACCCAAATAAGACAAGCACTTAGCTTATTCGGGAAGCTGATTTTTTCCTTTTTCAGCATTTTTTAATTTCAGGTCATTTTTTATCATGGTTGTTGATACACCCGGTGTTCTTTCAAGGAAAACAACCTCGCAATAATCCTTAAGATAATCAAATTTATCCGAACCGGCCCAGTCCGAACCCATAACAACCGTATCAATATGGTATTCCTTAACATCATCCACCTTTTGCTCCCAGTTGTTTTCGGGAATAACAAGATCAACATATCGGATAGCTTCAAGCATTTTTTTTCTTGTTTCATAGCTGTGATATGCAATCTTTCCCTTGGATTCATTAAATTCATCCGTTGAAAGAGCAACAACAAGATAATCACCGAGCGCCTTTGCTCTTCTTAAAATTTCGATATGACCATAATGCAGCAAATCAAAAGTTCCGTATGTTAAAATTCTTTTCATTGTAATCTCCTTAAGTAAAGCAAATCATATTTGGTTTAAAATAAACTCTGCAAGATTTTTGGTACTGTTTGTATCAGCATTTTCAACATATTTTTCTTTAAACCGAATTAAAGAATCCATATCATAATCATTTTTTTCAATTGCGTCAACAAGCAATTCCGCCTTTTCAAAAGCGGCAGACGGTAATTCTTTTTTTATATCAACATTGATTCCCCGATCTTTCATATAGGATGCATAATCGGGAATGAAGAAATACAAGGGCTTTAAAAGAAGCGATGCTTCAAAAGCACACGCAGAATAATCCGTAATGATAATATCGGCAATCTTCATTAAATCATAGCTTGAAAAATCACCTTTTGCTGAAAAACGTTCATCCTTTTCAACCTCAGACAGGGGATGCGTGCTGAAAACAAGCCGATATTCATTTTTATCTTCAAACTGTCTCTTCAGCAGGCTTGCCGCCATTGCCTCGCCGTTTCTGAAGGTTGGAAGATAAAGAACAAGTTTCTTATCCTTCATATCCGGATTCAGGGAATAAAATTCATCTTCTCTGCCATTCTTATCAAGAATAAAATCCACTCTTGGAAGCGGAAGGATTACAATTTTATCCTCAGAAGCATGAAACGCCTTGCAATAAAACCCGGCTGTCTTTTTGCTGGGAGCCAAAACAAAATCATAATTTCTGTGCATACACATTGCCTTGCTCAATCTTTCATTTCTGCCCTCTTCAGCCCCGATGGACTGCCAACCGAATTTTTTGACAGCGCCAAGTGCATGCCAGATTTGAACAACCTTTAAATCCTTTTTATGCTTCAGCATACAAACAGGAATGCAATAGCCGTCAATCACAACAACCCTTGAGGTTGCAAGTGCCTTCATCTGCCTGAACATTTCAAAGCCGTATGAAATCTTACCCAAAAGCCCGTGGGGTATCATTCTGCAAAGCACATCAACTTTACATTCGGGGCATTGCTCCTTTATTTCGTTTATCAGACAGCAGAAATCCAGCGACGGCGTATCACTTTGGCGTGAGATAAAGGAAACCTTTTTTTCGGTTTTGCATAATTTAAAAAACATATAAACAAAATTTAATGCAAAGCCGAAAACTTTTGCAAATAATTCAATCACTTTATCTCACTCCCTTCAATATAACATTGAAAACATCTGAATAATTCTATTATTCGTAAAGAGGATACTTATTGCAGATTTCCGCAACTCCGTTTTTAATATAATCTTTATTGTTTTCAAAGTCTGTTACTGCAAGATAAATAAACTCTGAAATCTTATCAAAATCATCTTCATTAAGACCTCTTGTTGTTGCAGCAGGAGTACCGATACGAACACCTGATGTAACAAACGGAGAAAGCGGTTCATTCGGAACAGTATTCTTATTAAGTGTAATATGAACCTCATCAAGCTTAGCTTCAAGATCCTTACCTGTTACACCTGTGCCGATAAGAGAAAGAAGCACAAGATGGTTATCTGTTCCGCCTGAAACAAGATTAAGTCCTCTTTTGGTAAGCCCGTTTGCAAGAGCCTGGGCATTATTGATAACCCTTTGCTGATATTCCTTAAATTCCGGCTTAAGAGCCTCACCGAAGCAAACTGCCTTGCCGGCAATAACGTGCATTAAAGGGCCGCCCTGTGTACCGGGGAAAATTGCCGAATTAAGCTTTTTAATAAGATATTCATTGTTGCAGAGAATAAGACCGCCCCTAGGACCTCTTAAGGTTTTATGCGTTGTTGTGGTAACAACATCTGCATAGGGAACCGGATTCTGATGAAGGCCTGCTGCAACAAGACCTGCTATATGTGCCATATCCACCATAAACATAGCGCCGTTTGCATGAGCAATATCGGCCATTGTTTTGAAATCAATTGCCCTTGGATAAGCGGAAGCTCCTGCAACAACAAGTTTTGGCTTAACCTTATTAACCTGCTTTGCAAATTCATTTAAATCAATATATCCGTCATCGTTAACACCATAAGGAACAAAATTGAAATATTTACCGCTGATATTGGCAGGAGAGCCATGTGTTAAATGTCCGCCGTTATCAAGGCTCATACCCATAACCGTATCACCCGGCTTAAGCAGAGCAAGATAAACTGCAGTATTTGCCTGAGCACCGGAATGTGCCTGAACATTCGCATAATTAGCACCGAAAAGCTCACATGCTCTTTTTATAGCAATATTTTCAACGATATCTACATACTGACATCCGCCGTAATAACGCTTTGACGGAAGACCCTCTGCGTATTTATTTGTAAGTACACTGCCCATAGCAGCCATAACCTGAGGGGAAACAAGATTTTCGGAAGCAATAAGTTCAATGTTTTCACGCTGGCGGGAAAGCTCAAGAGCCATTGCGTCTGCAACTTCCTTATCTGTTTCTGCAACCTTGGAAATGGAATCATAGTAATCAGAATACATAATTAAAACTCCTTTTATTATATATAATATTATACTGTTTAATAATATCATATTGAGCCACTTTATACAAGTAGAGATTTGTTAAGAAAATAAAAAAAGATGCATAGGGACATCCTGCATAAAGATGTATTTGGTGTAAATTTTCTGATTTTTCCCATTTACGAATTAAAAATCCCGGTGAATACGAAAGTATGCACCGGGATTTATTAATTTATTCTGAACAAAATCAGTTCATTTAAATACGGCAGTTTGCCATATTCTTCATTTTTTCAGCAATTATTCTTTATGCAGGATACCCTTTACAAACACATCTTTTTGTAATTGCCTTTATTTAAAATCAATCCGAATAGCTGAATTCATACGTTTCGGAAATCTCAAATCTTACAAACGCTTTAAAACTGTTATGTATCAGAGTTACATTAACATCCATTCCAAGCGGCGCCCTGAAAACAACGCTGAGCATTCTGCCTTTATCATCAATCATTGCCGTTACGCTTGTTTCCCCTATATGACAGGTGCCGTTTTCAATTTTGGTTGTTTTTCCGAAATCACCGAAACCGGACGGCAAATCCTTCTTGAGATTCTCATAATTATTGTTCGCATCAAGAAGCTTTTTTACTCTTGGGGCTACGCTCATGATATCAATAAAATTTGAATGATTTTTTGCAAGAGCACCTATTTCCGGGTATTGCTTATGAATATCATACTTTCCGAAATCTGCCCCAACATCATCCTTAAGCGTTTCAAATACTCTCATAATTTCATCTATTGAAGCTGCTTCTTCCCCTATTGTAAAAAAGATACTGCGCACATGATCATCACTGTAAATGTACGACGAGGTTACACCGCTGAACAGATATTCACTGATTTCAGAGTTGACCGGCTGAACAATATTTTTCGGAACAATTGTATTATCATCCGTTAAAACGCCGTTTCTAAAGGAAAATTCAGCAATATCATCTTCGATATTCCCAAGTCTGTGATTTACAACCTTTTTAAGAATTGAATTAAAAGCAGACAAGGAACAGTCTATTTCCTTCAGTTCAACAGAAGTTGTAATCTTCAAATCAAAATCATCTTTATTTTTAAGATCATCAACAGCTTCTGCATAAGTTTTGAGCGCTTTTTCGGATTTTTCAGGATTGCCTATCAAGGGAATATCATCCCTGCTGCATCCGTTTGCAATACAGGCAATTGCCAAAATCAAAGAAATCAAAACAACGCTAATAATTCTTAAATTTTTAATCATTGCTACCCTTCCAAACATAAAAACAATAGCCGCAAAGATTCAATAAAAGATTCAATAATATAATATAGGTATATCACTAAAATAAATTTATGTCAATTTCCTTTTTTCACAAAAAGCAGTTGCTCATTTTTTTACATATTGAACAAAATAACTATTTCTTCGTATCAAGAATAATTGAAATAATATGTTTGAACAACAGTGATTTGAATAGAGGTTTCAATAATATTATTTACAAGCTTAAACCCTGCTTTTAATTCAACGGGTACGGAAATAGCAACTGAATGCAACACCTCATTACTGTCGGCAACTGCCGATATTTCGGTACTGCCTATAATGCATTTTCCATCAACTATACTAACGGATTTACTGCCGGAATTTGATACGCTGTCCTTATTCTGATTATCGGAACCATTAACCATATTACTGATTCCAAGCATATCAACAACAGTTGACATAATATCGCCGACATCAATAAATTTTGAATGATTCGGAGCAAGTGCAGCTATCTGAGAATGATCGGAAACAGTCTGTCCTTTAATAATAGGATTTATGGCTGCAAGAACACTGTCCAAATCCGCTGATTCGTTTTTTATTTCAAAAGAAAGCGAGGTGCTTTCATCATCGCATAAAACCGATTTTAAAGCCAAAGAGGAAGCATTGAAATTTTCTACATAGGCATTTGCAGGCTGAATAACGCTGAGCGGCGTTTTTTCGGAATCCTTGGCATCAACACCGTTTTTAAATGAAAAAGAACGTGTTTCTTCTCTTGAATCGCCAACCTTATATCCCATAATAGAAGAAAGCATCTCGTTTAAAATCATACTTTCACTGTTTATTTCATCAAGCTTAACGGATGTTTTTACGTCAAGACCGAAATCCTTATAATTCTTGCAGTTTTTAACAGAATTATTATAAAATGCAACAATCTCACTGACGGATGACTTTTCATTGATTTTCAATCTATTCTTATCCAAAACCTTATTTTTAAAGGTAACAACACCAAAAACAGATGCTGCAGCAAACAAAACAGCAACTGCTGCAATCAAAACTTTTTTCATAAAATCCCCCATTTAAATTTTCTTAAATATATAATAATATAAAAACGAAGTGAATACAACTGTTTTACACTTGAAAGAGTTAAAAAGATATGTTAAAATATTGCATATTTTAAGATTAAAAGGAAGTGTTCATATGAGCGGACATTCAAAATGGAGTACCATCAAGAGAAAAAAAGGTGCCAACGATGCTGCCAGAGCAAAGATTTTCACAAAAATAGGAAGAGAGCTTGCTGTTGCAGTTAAAAACGGCGGACCTGATCCGTCTGTTAACACAAAGCTTAAAGATGTTATTGCAAAGGCAAAGCAGAATAACGTTCCGAATGACAATATAGACCGTATGCTAAAAAAAGCAGCAGGCGATTCAAACGGAGCAGACTACGAAGAAATCGTTTACGAGGGCTACGGACCAAGCGGTGTAGCCGTTGTTGTTGAAGCACTTACGGATAACAGAAACCGTACTGCAGGAGAGGTGAGGCATTACTTTGACAAGGCAGGCGGAAATATGGGCACATCCGGCTCCGTTACCTTTATGTTCAGCCGTGAGGGTGTTATCCTTGTTGAAAAAGAAGATGTTGATGAAGAAGAGCTTATGATGGAGGCCATTGAGGCAGGTGCAACAGATTTTATTTCCGATGATGAGGATGTTTTTGAAATCAGAACAGCTGCAAACGATGTCGGCGCAATCCGTGATGATCTTGAAGCCAAAGGCTATAAAACCATTTCAAGCGAGCCGGCATACATTCCGTCAACATATACGCGCCTTGAAAATCAGGATGATATGATGAAAATGAGCAGAATGATTGATATGTTTGAGGAAAATGATGACGTTCAGAACATCTGGCACAACTGGGAAAATGAAGACGAATACGAAGGTTAATTTTTATAATAATTAGTTTTATAACAAAAAGCTCGTATTAGGGTATCCCCTAATACGAGTTTTTCATTTTTATTACTGTGTTAACAAATCAACATTCTTTACAATTAAATCAAAGAATTTTTCAACAATCAGCTTATCCTCTTCATTACCTCTTACACACATGGAAATTGTAAGTTCCTTTCGTACCGAGGTAACAGACAAAAGCGCATAGGGTTTATACTTAACAGCACCGCTCATAAAGCCGTCCACAGGCTCATGACCCTCCAGCGCAAGCTTATCAACCTCAAGAATACCTATATTGCTCATTGCAAGAAGCGGATTGGCATAACCGATTTTTATAACTTCCTCCGAAGCAGCAAGAGGCAGAATCTTATAGCCAAAGGAAAGAAGCGGCAAACCATGAAGCCCTATGAACTTATCCTCTTTAAACTGATTGGAGGACTGAACAACATAGTTGAGCGTTTCAAAAATATTTGCCCCTCTTTCGGGAACACGGCACTGCATCCATGCAGTATGATTGGTTACGCCCTGACCCTCATCACTCTTGATATGTCTTCTTAAATCAACGGCACAGGAAATAGAAATGCCCTCTCTGCTGTCAAATCCGGCAAGCTCATAAAGTGCATAGAAATAGGCGGTCAAGAGCATATCATTGATTGTTGCACCATGCTTTTTGCCTGCAAAACGAATTTCATCAAATTTTGAAGCAGGAATTTTTCTTTTTGCAATAAAGGATTTATCCCTTATACTGTTCGGCGTAAACGGAAAGCCGTGATCATCCTTTGAATTTACATTTTTATAAAGATTCTTGGCAAGCCTTTTTTCACCTGCTGAAAAATCCTCATAAACACTTTCATAAGAGCGTGTGCCCGTTCTTAAATCAACAGGACTTATGCCGCTTGAAACATAATCATTATAATTCCTGCACAGTGCTTTCATAAAATATTTTAAATCGCCGCCGTCCATACACATATGGTTTTCAACAACACATAAAACCGATTTGCCGTTATGATTGAAAACGGCAACCTTCATCTGGATATCCGCATCAGGCGGAATGTACTGAATAAGAAAATTGTTTATTTCGATATCAAGCTCTGCTTCCGAAACCTCTTTAACAGTTAAAACATCATCAATTTTGTAATCCTTAACCGTCCAGTACGGATGAATTCTGTTATCGGTAAATGAGGAATGAAGCACCGGCGCTTTTTCAAGAAAGCAGATCAGAACGGTTTTAAGCGCTTCAATATTAATTTCAAAATCATATCGCAATTCAACATGCACCATTCGGTCGTTAAAATCACGAAAAAGATAGTGCATTTTATCCCAAAGCTCAGCATTTAATTTTCTTTCCATGTATCAACCACCTCCTGTTTATAATGCTTGTTCCTTGCAAACGAAGCATACATAACAACAAAATCCAGAACAAGCGAGAATATAATAAGCATCCAGCCCGTGCTCCACATAAGAACACCAACTGCAGATAAAATGATATAAAGCATAGCTGCAACAGCGGGAATATAAAGAAGATAGTTTATCAGGCGAAGCTTTCGCTTTGTTGCGGCAGCATAAATCGCATCCGCAACAAATATTGCGGCAATACCTGCTATCAGAATAATCCAGCTTTTCGGATAGCCGATAATCACAAGAGTAAAAAGGAAAACAGCAACTGCCAATACCATAACTTCCAAGCCAAGACATATCCTTGCAAACAAATGAAAAATACGTCTGAGCGAAGTTAATTTTTTTACACCGATATTAAGCAAATAAACAACCCACAGCAGAATTCCGTCAACAACAATAAGCCATGTTTTGCCCCAGACATCCACACCCATTGCACCATACATAAAGCTTATTCCAAGGAATAAAACAATAATGCAAAGTATATAAAGCACAGAGCCTACAAAATTCATTATGATATTCCGTCTTGTGCGCTGCGCCGCTGTTTCGGCTATATAAAACTCGTTATATTCCTTTTTAACATCCGGATGCTCACTAATGATTAAATCACTTATAACTCTTTGATTTGAAATTCCCCTTCCTGAAACCTCAAGATATCTTTGATTCATTTCTTCAAGCATTTTTCTTTTAAACCTGAATAAGATTTCATTGCCGCTCTGATCAGGCAGCTGATTATCAATAAACTTAATGAACTGTTCCATTCTGCCTCCTAAAAAAATAAATTTTCACATATATATTTTAGCATATAAAAAAGCCAAAAACAATATTCGGAAAATAAACAATATATAAATTGCAAAAAAACGTCAGCCAAGGAATACCCTCATCTGACGCTTTAATTTATATTTATTTAGAAAAGCTTCTTATAATCTCATCCAGTTCGTCCTTAGCCATTCCCGAATGTGCACCGGAAGCGCCTGTATAAGCACCCGAAGCCCTTTGAGAAGTTTTTACATTTTGCTGAAGTGTTCTGCTCTGCATATTTGCAAACTGAATCGATGCCCGGCTCTGCTTAGGTGCATTATCCTCAGCAGAAGGATTTGCCGAAGCAGTCTGCGAGCTGCTGTAAACATCAACAAATGTAACTGCCGGTTTTGCACTATGACTGCTTTCCCTTTTAGAAATATCAATATGAACATGCTCGGAACCATGTTTTACAGGCTCTGACACTTTATGAACAGGAACCTCTTCATTTAATTTGGCAACCGGCTGTTCAGGATTTTTCAAATGCGCACTTACCTTTGGCTCTGCAGCATGCTTATCAGCGGGCTTTGCCGCAGATTTAACCGTTTCATTCTGTAAATCGGATTGCTTTACAGAAACCTTTGCAGGCGCCGGCTTCGGAGCAGCAGGCTGAGTATATACAGCCTTTATATCCTCCTGTATTTCAGCAGAAGCACCTGTTTTTGCCTCATCTGCAAGCTGCTTTTTACGCTGGGAAATATTGAAATCCGTAACTTTCTTATCCACAAGCTGTTTGTTATCTCTATCCAGCTTAGACATTTTGTTATACAGCTCACTTACAGCATTAACATCGCCGTGTGCAATGATTTCTCCGTGATTCAAAAGAATTGCCCTGTCGCAGATTTGCTTTACCTGACTGATATTATGGGAAACAAAGAGAACGGTTACACCGCTGTCAAACATGCTTTTTACTTTATTCAGACTCTTTTCCTTAAACTTTGCATCACCTACGGAAAGCACCTCATCCAGAATAAGCACATCGGGCTCAACAGCAGTTGCAATGGAAAACCCAAGACGGGCTTTCATGCCGGAGGAATAGTTTTTCAGCGGAACATTAATAAAATGACCAAGCTCTGAAAAATCAACAATTTCCTTATATTTGGAAGCAATATATTCTCTTGAATAGCCAAGAATAGCACCATAAAGATAAATATTTTCTTTTCCTGTGTAATTTGGGTCAAAACCTGCGCCAAGCTCAAGCAAAGGCGCAATAACACCGCATCTTTCAACCGTTCCCACAGTAGGCTTATAAACACCTACTATCGTTTTAAGAAGAGTACTTTTACCGGCCCCGTTAAAACCGAGAATCGCAAGATGCTCGCCCTTTTTTACCTCAAAGCTTACATCCTTAAGCGCCTGAAACTTTTTATATTCAAGTTTGCGCGTTAAAAGCTTTATGGCATATTCCTTAAGATTATCAACTTTTTCTTTATTAAGGTTAAATGACATCGTGACATTCTTAACCGAAATAGCAACATCTTTATCCATTATTTATTCGTCCTTTAATATGCGTTAGGGCAAAATTAATCTTCAAAAACAGCACCCTGGGAACCGCTTGTTACATGCTGAGCATAGCGTTTAAGATAACCTGTAAGATTCTGAACGGGAGGCTGCCATTTTGCTTTTCTTTCTGCAAGCACCTCATCGGAAACATTAACACGAAGAACTCTTGCCGGGATATCAATTTCGATTTCATCGCCGTCTTCTACAAGTGCAATTGTACCGCCGACAGCAGCTTCAGGACTTACATGACCGATTGAAGCGCCTCTTGTTGCACCGCTGAAACGTCCGTCTGTAAGGAGGGCAACGGAATTGCCGAGTCCCATACCGACAATAGCAGCAGTTGGGGAAAGCATTTCTCTCATACCCGGACCGCCCTTAGGACCTTCATAACGGATAACAACAACATCGCCTGCTACAACCTTGCCGCCATTAATTGCCGCAATTGCCTCCTCTTCACTATTATAGCACTTTGCAGGGCCTTTATGCTGCATCATTTCGGGAAGCACTGCACCTTTTTTAACAACAGCACCGTCTTCTGCAAGATTACCCCAAAGCACAGCTATACCGCCGTCTGCCGAAAAAGGCGTTTCAAGCCTGCGGATAATTTCTCCGTCTGCATCGGGAGCCTTTGCAATTCTTTCAGCAACAGTTCCGTTAACAGTAAGCGCATCCGTATTAATCATACCGCCCTTAGCAAGCTCTTTCATAACGCCCTGAATTCCGCCAACCTCATTAAGATCGGTAATGAAAACAGATGAAGCAGGATTAAGCTTGCAAATCTGAGGTGTTTTTCTGCCGTAGGCATCAAGCGTTGAAAGGTCAATATCATGACCTGCTGCGTGCGCAATTGCAGTTAAATGAAGAATTGTATTCGTTGAGCATCCGATAGCCATATCGGTTCTCATGGCGTTTTCAATCGCCTTTTCGGTTATAATATCGCTTGGTTTGATGTTTTCCTTAAGAAGCTCCATAACACGCTCTCCTGCCATTTTTGCAAGGCGGAGTCTTGCGCTCATAACTGCAGGAATCGTACCTGAGCCCGGAAGCGACATACCGATGGTTTCTGTTAAACAGTTCATAGAGTTTGCAGTATACATACCGCTGCAGGAGCCGCAGGTTGGACAGGCCGTAAATGCACAGCTTTCAAGGTTTTCAAGGCTCATATTTCCAACATTATATTTTCCTGCATATTCAAACATTTCGGAAAGGCCGATGCCCGTTTCCGTTTCCGTGCTTTTGCCGGGAAGCATAGGACCGCCCGAAATAAAAATACAGGGAAGATTCAAGCGGCATGCAGCAAGAAGCATACCGGGAACAATTTTATCACAGTTCGGAATGAAAACGATTGCATCCAGCGGATGAGCAGTAAGCATAACTTCAATGGAATCTGCAATAAGCTCTCTTGAGCAAAGGCTGTATTTCATACCCTTGTGGTTCATAGCAATGCCGTCACAAACACCGATTGTATTGAATTCAAACGGAACACCGCCTGCGTTTCTGATACCTGCCTTAACCTGCTCGGCAATTTTATCCAGGTGCATATGACCCGGAATATAATCGCTTTTTGAATTAACAACAGCCACAAAAGGCCTTTTCATTTCAAGCTCATCAATGCCGAGAGCACGCAAAAGAGAACGATGGGACGCTCTTGAAGGGCCCTCTTTAATTAAATCTGATCTCATAAAAACATCTCCAAAATCCATTAAAATAAAAGTTTTATTAAATATTAAAAATAATCATATTTTCCTTTTTGTTATCCTATCACAATAGACGGATAAAATCAAGCGAAATCAAAACTTTTCTATTTGTTACCTGATTACAAAAAGGAAACAAGCAGGCAAAATTGCCTGCTTGTAAAAATTTCAATTTAATTTTATCCTACAAATAACTGAACCCAGTATTTAACGCCGTTTTCTTCATAACAGCCAACTGCAATTCCCGTATACTTTTTATTCAGAATATTGCTTTTATGACCGCTTGAATTCATCCAGGATTTCATTACCGAAGCTGCATCTTTACTGCCATATGCAATATTTTCACCTGCCGTTTTATAAGAAACATTTAAAACGGTATAGAAATCTTTTCCGTTCGGACGCTTATGATCAAACTTTTTGGCAATTTCCTTTGCCCTTGTATTTGCAGCATTCTGCAGATCATTTCTGTAAGTAAGCTTATTGATACCGTTATTTGCACGCTCTTTGTTAACAAGATTATAAACCTCTTTCGCTCTGCTGTCGATATTCGGCTTTGTTGCTGTAACCTGCTTGGGCTTTGTTTTAACCGTTTTTGCAGGTGACCAGTTTGAGTAATAGTTTTTACCGTTTACTGTTCTGTAGGTTCTTGTCTGAACATAATAGGTTGTGTTTCCGGCACGACCCGTTACCTTTATTGTGCTTGAATTTGACGTTGTTGTTTTAGCTCCGCTGAAATTTTTATTTGTAGAGTATCTTGCCTGATATTTTGCTGCATTTTTTGAAGTATAGGCTGTTACGGTAAATGCACAGGAAGCCGCCGTAAGGCTTTTGATATGTGCAGGATCCGCAGCATATTTATGAAGTGTTGTAACAGTCTTGCTTGCAGACCATGCAGAATAGGAATATTTGCTGCCCGACTTCTTATATGTTCTTACACGAACATAATATTTGGTGGCAGAAGCTCTGTTTTTAACAGCGGATGATGTGCCCGTTGTATTAACAGACTTACCGTTTTTGAAATCAGAGCGTGTAGCATACTGAATCTGATACCCTGTTATATTCTTCTGTTTGGTTACATAAACAGTAAATGCGCAGGGATATGAGGTTATAGTTGAAATGGTTGTTTTCGGCAAGCCTGCTGCCTCTGCATTCATAGGTATTGCTGATGAAATACCAAACAGCATTATCAGCGAAAGGAAAACCGATAAAATTTTATTTGCTGTTTTCATTACAATTCTCCCTTTCAGTAAGTTTCTTTTACAAATATATTATATAACGATTATTTTATTTAGTCAATTTACAAATACAAAAAAATTGTAGGGATTGGGATACCCTGCTTAAAGATGCATTTTCGGCTGCTCTGCAAAAATTCAACAGTCGGCATTCTTAAACATTCTTTTAAATAATTAAGAGGTATTCCGAAACAATCATCCGGAATACCTCTTTTCAATTATGATTATTCAATTGTTGCAAAACTGTTGTAAAATGCGATTTTCAACTATGTTAAACAAGCTATATTTACTGATATACAGCCAAATTATTTATCAAGTGGCTTCATTGTCGGGAACAGGAGAACATCTCGGATTGAATAGCTGTCGGTAAGCAGCATAACAAGTCTGTCAATACCGATACCGAGTCCGCCTGTTGGGGGCATACCGTATTCCAAAGCGGTAACAAAATCATGGTCTATCATATTGGCCTCATCATCACCCGCTTCACGGAGCTTCATCTGTGCTTCAAATCTGCCCATCTGATCAATCGGGTCATTCAGCTCTGAATAAGCGTTTCCGTATTCTCCGCCAAGGATGAAAAGTTCAAATCTTTCTGTTAATACAGGGCAATCCGGCTTTCTTTTTGTAAGCGGACTAACCTCAACAGGATAATCCATAATGAAGGTTGGCTGAATAAGATTTTTCTCCACAAATTCTTCAAAGAAAGAATTCAGAACATCACCCCAGGTTGCCTTGCCGGGTGCAATTTCAACACCCTTTTCTTTTGCAATTTCAACAGCCTTTTCATCATCGCTCATAAATTCAGCGAAATCAATACCGCTGTATTGCTTAACGGCATCAACCATTGTTAAACGGGCAAACGGCGTTTCAAGGTCAATCTCTGTTCCATTGAAAACAATATGAAGGCTGTCGCAAACCTCATTGGCAGCATTTCTGATTAAATTCTCGGCAATGTCCATCATACCGTGATAATCTGTAAATGCCTGATAAAGCTCCATACAGGTGAATTCAGGATTGTGCCTTACATCCATACCCTCATTTCTGAAGTTTCTGCCGATTTCATAAACTCGTTCCATACCGCCGACAATAAGCCTTTTAAGATAAAGCTCTGTTGCGATACGGAGATACATATCCATATCAAGCGTATTATGGTGCGTAATAAACGGCCTTGCTGCAGCACCGCCGGCAATCGTATTTAAAATTGGGGTTTCAACCTCAATAAAGCCAAGATTATCAAGATATTTTCTGATTGAAGAAATGATTTTGGAACGCTTGATGAAGGTATCCTTAACATCAGGGTTCATAATCATATCCAGATAACGTTTTCTGTATCTTGTATCCGTATCCTGCAAGCCGTGAAACTTTTCGGGAAGCGGAAGAAGAGATTTGGAAAGAAGCCTGATTTCCTTTGCATGAACAGAGATTTCACCCGTTCTTGTTTTGAAAACAAAGCCCTTAACCTCAACAATATCACCGATATCCCATTTTTTGAATTCCTTATATTTATCCTCGCCGATATCATTCATACGAACATAAACCTGAATTCTGCCGTTTCTGTCCTGAACATCAATGAAATTAGCCTTGCCCATATCACGCCATGTCATAATTCTGCCGCAGACAAAAACATCCTTTTCTTCAAGCGCATCAAAGTTTTCCTTGATTTCGTTGCTTTTGTGAGTCTGTGTTGCAACAGTAATTTCAAACGGATCCTTACCCTGCTGCTGAAGTGCAGTTAATTTATCAATTCTGATCTGCTTCTGCTCATTTTCAGAAAGAACAACCTCGGCAACTGCCATAGGAGCGGCATTTGCATTATTGCCGATTAATTCGATATTTTTTAATGCTTCCTCTTCTGTTTTCGCCAAACCGGAGCAGGCAACAGCACCTGTTTGGAGAAAGAGCGTATATTTAATCTCATCACCGTTTGCCTCTACAAGGAATTTGGGATTTGTTTTTTCCTCATCCCCTGCAACAGCATTCTGCACTTTCATCCTGCTGTTCTTCTTAACGGCCTTTACTCCGCGCTTGCATTCATCTTCCTTTTCAAAAACAGGAGATGAAGCCACTGTAACATCATCAATTTTTAAATCGAATGTGAAAGTGCCGTCAGCATTCTTGCTGATTTCAAACTTTCCTGCCATAAGTCTACCTCTTTATTCTAATCCTAAAATTTCATATTCCAAGTTGCCGATTGGTGCCTCAACAACAACAATATCGCCGACCTTAGCGCCAACAAGAGCCTTGCCTACAGGGCTTTCATCGGAAATTTTACCCTGTGCAGGGTTGCTCTGTGCAAAGCCAACAATTTCAAAGGTTGCTTCATAATTATCCTTTAATCTTTTAACAATAACCTTTGAACCCATTGAAACAGAATCATCATCGCCTGTATCAATAATTTCGGAATGATCAAGCTGATATTCAAGCTCTGTAATACGGGCTTCAATTTTAGCCTGCTCCGATTTTGCTTCATCATATTCACTGTTTTCGGAAAGGTCTCCATAAGAACGGGCAACCTTAAGCTTTTCTGCTATATCAATACGGCCCTCTGTTTTAAGTGCCTCAAGCTCTTTTTCAAGTTCAGCTTTGCCGGCTGCTGTCATTTTAAATATTTTTGCTGCCATAACGAATTGCTCCTTTATTTATAATTAATCACTTTATTATATATTATAAGATATGTTAAGTCAAGTATAAAAGAAAAGCCAAAGCCGTAAAGGTGAATTCCTTTACGGCTTATTTTTATATTATTTATATTTATGAGCATTTACAAAGAACTCATTATTTTCATTCATTGCAACCTCAAAGCTGTAAATATAATTATCTATCTTAACACTTCTTCCGCTTGCAGAATTATCTGCTGTATTTTCATTAAGATATTTCTCAGCAATTTCAATATGATTATTGCTGATTTTAAATGTTAATATGCCATTTTCTATGAACGGCGTATATGATTCGTCCTCTGAATAAAAGCTTACGGAAGCTGCATAAGAATTGTTTTCTGAATCAAAAAACAAATCCATAGCTGGATCATACCATTCTCTTAAAGAATAAGCATCACTTTCAAAATTATCTATAAGCTTGGTATTATCAGAAGAAATATCCAGCAATACGAACTTTAGGCCGTGCTGCCAACTGCCGCCCTCGCCGGCAGGTTCAACCAAACTTCCAATACCTAAAAGCTGATTTGTATGAACAGGAATAAATTTGTGCACAACTCCGCCAAGCTCAATATTGCTTTCAATGGCCGGAGCGTTCTTGTTGCTTAAATCAATAACTGCAAGCACAGGAGTTTCATTATGAAACAGACTTACATATCCTTTATTATCCGTAAACAATGCTGTCTGAACTCTTTTGCCTGCGGCAAAATCTTCTGTTTTTCCAACAATCTTCAAGTCTTTATCAAGAACATAAAGCGTATTGGAAACCGGCTTATCCTGCTTATCCAGCTTTGTTGTAACAATGGTAAACATGCCATTGCTTTCATGCATTACATTCACACTATCAATATAGCCCTTAACCTTGCCCAAAGCGGTAAAGAGAATTTCGCCGTTCTTGATATCTGCTCTGATTATGCTTAATTCATCTGTATTCAGTTCGCTTATTTCAGCAATATAATCCTGACCGAATTCAACACTGTATTTCAGGAGATACATACTGTCCTTCGTACAGTAAACATATTTTGACGCACCGAGAACTGCCTTTGTATCGCCGGCTCTTTCTCCTGTTTCAATGTTAATCGGGCTGATAACCGCATACTGAGAATTGCAGGCATCATCAAAACAGGTTATATTCTCTGCCTTAACCTCTGATTTTTCATTTCCGTTTCCGATTTCGGGGATTCTATGATTTTCCGAGTTTTCGGGAACAGAATAGCCTGAAACAACGTAAGCAACGTTACCTATCATTTTTGCAGAAACATATTCTCCCGTCTGAGAAAATTCAGAAACAAGCTTTGGATTTTCGGGATTTGAAACATCATAAATTCTTGTTACTGTTAAATCATCCGAATGGCTTACAGAATCATCTTTATTATACTTTGTTATATTCACAACAAGGCGATTGTTATAAAGGAACATATCCTTGATGAACATTTTGCTGTTTTCGGCATCCATATCTATTTCAGCAACCAACTCTGTTTCACTGCCGTTGGCACGATAAATTCTTAAAACACTGAAATTGCCGTCCCAACTGCTGTTTTCATACGAATAATAAATATACTTCCCATCCGTTACAACCGTATCGGCATCCGTTACTCCGTCTATGTTACGATTCGTATATGCATCGTTATCTCCGCCGCCCAACTGCGGTCCATCCAGATTGGATGCATCCAGAATGGCTTTCGCCTGAGCAGCACGATTGTTTAAAGTATCAATCATTGTATTTAATTCATCATAATTCTTAAAGGTTTCAATCTGAACAGGAGTATCAACAGGCGGATTAACGTTCCATTGCGCAGCTGCAAAAAGCAAGCCGAAAAACAGCAGAAGACACGCAGCGGCGCTTGCCATTGCTTTGAAATGAATCCTTTTGCCTGTGTTTATTTTAATTACCTTATGCTCTTCTTTTGATACAATTTTTCTTTCAATCACCCGTTCATCAAGCTTTAACGGAACATTGGGCATAGCCTCATCAAATTTGCTTTTGATAAAATCAAAGTTTTCTAAATCTCTTTTCTTCATACAGCATCACCCCTTACCAATTCATCTTTGAGTTTTGCAAGGCTTCGGCTGAGCTTTGAACGAACACTGCCGGCCGTTAAGCCGCTTATTTTCGCAATTTCCTTGCTTTTAAATCCGGCAACAACAGATAATAATACGATTTCTCTTTCCTCATCATTCAAAACCCTAAGCGCCTGTTTTAACTCTGTCTGCTCGTTTGTTTCATCATAAGTAAAGACAAAAGTATTTGCATAATCCTCTATATTATCTGTATCCCGCTGTCTGATCTGCTCTTTCATTGCAGAGGTGCAGCAGCAATATAATATTCTGAAAATCCACGAAGAAAAAGCCTCTGCTTTTTTCAGCTTATCAATCTGCTCAAACGCAGAAAGCACACAATCCTGAACCGCATCTTCTGCATCAGCTGCATTCCCAAGCCGATAAAAGGCATAGCTATACAGCTTTTTCTTGTATATGCCATACAATTGAGCAAAGGCCTTTGCATTCCCCGCCTTTGCCATCACAACAAGTTCCTTTTCACTCATATTGCACCTCCATCACACCTTTCAGTATAAAAACAAAACGAAAGTGTTGCAACAAAATTATTTAACAATAACGCTATTTCATTGACGCCGTCATTATGTAAGTATTAAATTTTCATAAAAGTGTTGCAGAAAAAATGAAAAAAATTCAAAAAAAAACAGCAGGCAGGTATAAACCCGCCTGCAAAGCAATTATATGTTTTATGAATCAGTTATTCGGAATAAAAGCGTTATGAACGGCACTTACTGCACGGTCTGCATCATTCGCATCAATAATAACAGAAATTTTGATTTCCGATGTTGAAATCATCTGGATATTGATATTCTGCGCATAGAGTGCTTCGAACATTTTTGATGCAGTTCCCGGATGAGATTCCATACCGGCACCAACAATGGAAACCTTGGCAACATTGGTTACGCAGGTAATCTTTGTTCCGTCTGCAATGCTTAATTCCTGAATGGTTTCAACAGCAACCGGGCCGTTATCCTTTGAAACAGAGAAGGTTAAATCCTTTGTACCGTCTCTGCCTACAGACTGAAGAATAACATCAACGTTGATATTTTTCTGAGCAAGCTTTGAGAAAATTTTGAAAGCAATACCCGGATTATCGTCTAATCCGACAACCGAAACAACTGCAACATCTTTATCCTTTGTAACTCCTCTGATAAGCATTTTTTCCATTTTTACCTTCTCCTTTACGATGGTTCCCGGAACGGGATTTAATGATGAAAGAACTTCAAGTTCTACTGAATATTTTTTAGCCA
This sequence comes from Ruminococcaceae bacterium UBA3323, assembly GCA_002361935.1. Classification (GTDB taxonomy): domain Bacteria; phylum Bacillota; class Clostridia; order Oscillospirales; family Acutalibacteraceae; genus Eubacterium_R. The sequence goes on from DESD01000019.1 coordinate 27,920, forward strand.
TTTCTACCGAACGGTTATTAAGTACCTGAGCACCGAGAGTTGCAAGCTCAAGCATCTCATCATACGTAATTTCATCCAGCTTAACTGCTGATGAAATTTTTCTTGGATCTGCTGTATAAACGCCCTCAACATCTGTAAAAATCTGGCATTTATCAGCATGAAGGGAAGCGGCAATTGCAACTGCCGATGTATCGGAGCCGCCGCGGCCGAGGGTTGTTAGATCATCATAGCGGTTTATACCCTGAAATCCTGCAACAACCACGATATTGTGCTTTGCGATTTCAGCCTGAAGCCTGTTTGTTTTGATATTTTTAATACGGGCAGCCCCGTAAACCGAATTTGTATTAAAGCCTGCCTGCCAGCCAAGAAGTGAAATCACAGGAAAGCCAAGACTTTCAATAGCCATTGCAAGAAGTGAAATAGAAATCTGCTCACCTGCCGTTAAAAGCTGATCCATTTCTCTTATTGCAGGATTTTTATTGATTTCCTGCGCTTTTGCAATTAAATCATCTGTTGTATCGCCCTGTGCGGAAACAACAACTACAACATCATTTCCTGCTTTATAAGTATCTGTTACAATACGGGCAACATTCATTACTCGGGCAGCATCCGCAACAGAAGAACCGCCGAATTTCTGAACAATCAAAGCCATAAATATATTCTCCTCCTATTAATAATTTGTAACCTTAATTATATTTAAAACTTTAGAATTCTCGAGCTTTTTCATAAGCTTGTTTTCAGTCATACAATCTGTGATAAAGGCAACCTCATCAGACGGCTGACCCTTTCTTGAAAGAAATTTAACATTATGAAAAATTGTTTTAACCTGATTTTCGCTCATTTTGGCACGAACGTAAAAAGGCATTTCAATCGTTGCTTTATAATCAACAACGTAATCCTCTTCACCCGGTCCCCATCCGAAAATCTTTCTTCTGTTTACATGCTTTGCACAGTCTACCATATCCGCAACAACAGCCGAAGCGGTAGGAAGCTTGCCGGCACCTCTTCCGTAAAAGCAAACATCGCCCACAGCATCGCCCCTTACAAGAATTGCATTAAATACATCTCTTACCGAAGCCAGCTGGCTGCCGTTATAAACAACAGCAGGGCTTACAAAGGCCGCAATGCTGTTTTCATCAATATATTTAATCTGACCAAGAAGCTTGATGACTCCGTTTGCAGACGAAATATAAGATACATCCTCAAGAGAAATATTTGAAATACCCTCTGTTGCAACCTGATTCGGATAAACATGCTTTCCGAAAGCAAGAGAAGCAAGAATACAAACCTTTCTGCACGCATCGTGCCCCTCAACATCGGCAGTTGGATCCTTTTCGGCATAGCCATTATCCTGAGCAAGCTTAAGAGCAGCCTCAAAGCTCATATCCTCTTCAATCATTTTCGTTAAAATAAAGTTTGTTGTACCGTTTAAAATACCTGCAACGCCCTCAATATTATTACCTGCAAGGCACTGTGCCATCGGTCTGATAATCGGAATACCGCCGCCCACGCTTGCTTCGAAAAGATAGTTTGTATTGCCCTCTTCGGCAGCCTGAAGAAGCTCAAGACCTTTCTGTGCAACAAGCTCTTTATTTGAGGTAACAACAGCCTTACCGGCTTTGAGAAGCTTCATTGTAAAATCAAAAGCAGGGTTTACGCCGCCCATTGCTTCCGCAACAATCTTAATCTCAGGATCATTTAAAATATCGTTGAAATCCTTTGTGAATTTGTCAGCGTGCGGATCCCCCGGAAAATCACGCAAATCCAAAATGTATTTTAGTTCAAGAGATTCGCCGCCTATGCGTTTGGCAATCACATCGCTGTGGGTTTCAATAACCTCTGCCACACCCGAACCTACAGTACCATAGCCCATAACTGCTACTTTCATATTTATCCTCCTAAATTATCTGCCAACCGTTTTAACACCGTTTACAGCTTTAAGTTTTTCAATAAGTTCTTCAACAGACACTGACATTTCGGCAATCCGCATCGTTAATGAAACCTTGGCAATACCGTTTTGCGGCACATCCTGATTAATGGAGAGCACATTTGCATCAACAAGAAAAATTTCATTTACAACAGCAGAAAGAACCCCCTTTGTATCAACAAGCGTAAGCGAAAGGGTCTCTATCTCCTCTGCATTTTCGGGATTATACTCAAATACACCGTCTTTATATTTATAATATGCAGACCTTGAGATACCCGCCATTTTTGCTGCCTGGGTTGCACTTTGAGCTTCACCCGACGCAAGATAATTTTTTGCTTCAAGCACCTTGCTGTAAACTTCAGGCAATATATCAGCATTTACAAGAACATAATTCAGTTTGCTCAATTAAGTGTCCACCACCCAAGTACAGTGTTTTGTTCTGAAAAACATTTTAGATATAATACCACGGCTTTCAAAAATATGCAATAGCAAATTTAAAATTTTTTACTTGAATATTACAGTGCATTGCTTTACAATATAAAACTAGAGCAATAAAAAATGTATTGCCAAATGATTAAGGAGGATAACATGATACCCCAAGTTGAAAAGAAAAGAGCGTTTATCATTAACTTTGTATACATCGCAATCGTATTAGGATTGGTATATGTATTCTTTAAATATTTATTTTGGCTTGCGGCACCGTTTTTATTATCATTTTTATTTGCCGTAATTCTTCAGAAGCCGATAAGATTTTTAGACAGAAAAACAAAAAACAAATGCCATGCATTATGGAGTATACTGCTTGTTTTTCTTTCTATTGCCATTGTTCTTTTACCTCTTATTTTTTTGATTGCACAGTTTGTATCTCAGATTGTGGATTTTGTTAATTATCTTGCCGATTCTCTTTCCGATTTTCCACAGTTTATGGAAACGCTGCAGGCAGAAATCCTGAAACTGCTCAGCTTTTTACCTGAAAGCATTTACGAATCCGTTTCCGAAACAATTGTAAATACATTCAGCGGACTTGTGAATGATTTCGATTTAAGCAAAATCGGAATAAACGCAGGCACGGTTAAGGATACAATTTCAACAGGCTTTTCCGGCATTTATTCGGTTGCGAAAAGCGTTCCTAACACATTAATAGGAATTGTTATAGGAATCGTAGCATGGATTTTCTTTACAAAGGATTATAATTATATTGTTAAATTTATCAAGCTTCAGCTTCCTGACAACAAGAAAAATCTTCTTGTGGAAATCAAACAGGTATTCTCCAAAACAATTATGACCATGCTTCGGGCATACGGACTGATTATGTTTATAACCTTCTGTGAGCTTGCGCTTGGCTTATCCATTCTGAACTGGATTGGCGTTATGGACAACAGCTATGTATTTATTATTGCAATCGCCATTGCAATATTCGATATTCTTCCTGTTGCAGGCTCAGGCGGTATTCTGATTCCGTGGGCGCTTGTTTCCCTTATTACGGGCAACTTCGGAGAAGCAATCGGACTTATCGTTGTGTATGTTGCAATATCTGCAATACGCCAGTATATTGAACCAAAGATTGTAGGCGACAGCCTTGGCGTAAACCCGTTGATTACGCTTGGCGGATTATATTTCGGACTGAAGCTTTTCGGATTTATGGGTATGTTCATCGTACCGCTCTCCATTATGGTGCTTAAAGCGCTTAATGATACAGGCAGAATTCATCTTTGGAAAACAATAGAAAACCAATCATAAACATATCTTAAAATACTAAAAAAGCGGTTCGTAGCGAACCGCTTTTTTATATACATTGCTTTTTATTTTTCATAGGACTGCAGAAATTCCTTGGTTCTTTGATTTTTCGGATTCAGAAATACCTCTTCGGGTGTGCCCTCTTCGGCAATAACGCCGTTATCCATAAAAATAACCTTATCGGAAACATCACGGGCAAAGTTCATTTCGTGAGTAACAACAATCATCGTGCTGTCTTCGGTTTTAAGAGATTTGATAACTTTAAGTACCTCACCTGTTAACTCGGGATCAAGCGCTGATGTCGGTTCATCAAAGCAAAGGATATCCGGATTCAGCATAAGCGCTCTTGCAATCGCAACACGCTGCTGCTGACCGCCCGAAAGCTCGCACGGATAATTTTTATATTTTTCGGTAAGGCCAACCTTTTCGATAACCTGCATTGCTCTTTCCTTTAATTCTTCCTTACTTCCCATTTTCATCAAGGACGGAGCAAGCATTACATTCTGAAGAACATTATATTGAGGGAACAGATTGAAGGACTGAAAAACAAGACCGAAGTGAAGCCTTTTATCTCTTAAATCCTTATCCTTGATTTTCTTGTCTGTTTCGCCGTTATAAATCGTTTCGCCGTTTATAGAAATAGTACCTTCTTCGGCAAATTCAAGGAAATTGATACAGCGAAGAAGCGTTGTTTTTCCCGAGCCCGAAGAGCCGATTATGGATAAAACCTCGCCCTTTTCAATATTGAAATCAATACCTTTTAACACTTCGGTTTTACCAAAGCTTTTTTTTATATTTTTAACTTCCAAAAATGCCATATTGATTTCCCTCCTTAAGAATGGAAATAACTCATCTTCTTTTCCGCAAATCTGAAAAGAAGCGTTAAAATTCCACAGAATACAAGATAAAATGCACCCGTATAAAATAACGGCCATATCAGACCCTTTGATGTAATAAAGCTCTGACCGACAAAGATAATTTCATAAATCGCAATAATTCTTGCAAGTGATGTATCCTTTACAAGCGTAATAATTTCATTGCTCATAGGAGGAACGATTCTTTTAATAACCTGAAGCAGCGTAACCTTAAAGAAAATCTGCGGCTTTGTCATTCCGAGCACAAGACCTGCTTCCTGCTGTCCTCTTGGTATGGATTCAATTCCGCCCCTGTAAATCTCGGAAAAATAGCAGGAATAGTTTATAACAAAAGCAACAATAACTGCATTGAAGCGTTCCATTAAGTCCCAGCCGAAAAGAAGACCCGGTCCGTAATATACAATAATAAGCTGCAGCATCAGAGGGGTACCCCTGATAATCCATATAAAAATTTTAACAAGCCAGCTGAGCGGCTTGAATTTAGACATTGAGCCAAAGCTTAAAAGAAGACCCAACGGCAATGCAAAAACAAGCGTTAAGCCGAATATTTTAAAGGTTTCCCAAAAGCCCTTTAAAAGCTCCCATGTTACTGTAAAAAACATAACTCTCCACCTTAAAAGCATAGGCAGAAAGCAAATTACTTCCTGCCTGCGCTTATAATATTTATACTAAAATCAGTTAGTCTGCAAGCTGAACATTGTATTTTTCAGCAAGCTCTTTGAGGGTTCCGTCAGCCTTGAACTCTTCAAAAAGTTCATTCATTTTAGCTACCATATCAGAGCCCTGTCTAAAAGCAATACCATACTGCTCATCAACAAGCTGAATGCCGGCTGCAAGATCAGCATAGTCTGTACCCTCACCTGTCATAGCTGCTGCCATTGTTGAATCAATAATACAAGCATCAACTGCACCTGACTTAACTTCAAGCAATGCATCTGACTGTGCATTAACAACAGTAAATTTAAACTCATTTGCCTCAGCAGCATCCTTGCCTGCAGAACCATCCTCTACTGCAAACTGCAGCTTTTTAAGATCTTCAACAGTCTTGTAATCTGCAAGCTTATCAGCCTTCATAACAACAACCTGCTGGTTCTGTGCATAAGCATTTGTAATATCAAGGCTTTCCTTTAATTCATCTGTGATTGTCATACCATTCCATGCGCAGTCAATAGCCTTTGTATTAATTTCAAAAACCTTGTTATTCCAGGTAATTTCAACAAATTCAATATCAACACCAAGCTTTTCGGCAACCTTTCTTCCAAGATCGGCATCAAAACCAATCCATTCGCCGTTTTCATCCTTGTAATCCATAGGCGCAAAGTCTGTTATACCAACAACAAGCTTACCCTTATTCTGTATGTAAGCAAGATCACTGTCTGTATCAGATTTACCTGAATTTGAGCAGGCAGCGAAGCAGCCGAAAACAAATACGGCAGCAAGAATCACTGCAAGCACTTTCGTTAATTTTTTCATTTTAATCACCATCGCCTTTCAGGCTACAAATAGTTATTAATAATCATCAACACCCCGCTGTAGCCTAACAAGGCGTTAATGGTGATTATAGCCATCTCAAAATTATGCCGACGGCAAATTTTGAGGGCAATATAATCAGATTCGTGTGATTTATCACACAAATCTCCTCCGTTTATTAAGTGGTATTTGAATTTTATCACATTAGCATACTAAAGTCAACAACTATTTTCAGAAAAAGAAAACCGCCAAGCAAAGCACTCAGCGGTTAAAAAGAATTTTATTAAAGACCTGTGTTTTCAGCAATATATTTTCTTGCCTTAACAGCATATTCAAACGGATTTGCTTTAGCAGGATCCTGTTCTGCTTCAACAACAACCCAGCCCTCATAATTATTCTCTGCAAGAATATCAAAAATCGGCTTAAAATCAACATCGCCGTCGCCGGGAACCGTAAACACACCTGCACGAACAGCATCAAGAAAGCTCATATGATTCGGAACAACCTGATTGTTATAAACATCAAGACGAACATCCTTCAGATGAACATGCTTAACACGATGAATATATTTTTTAAGAACAGGAACAGGGTCAATACCGGCAAAGGTAAGATGACCGCTGTCAAAAAGAAGATAAACAAGCTCCGGATCCGTAAGCTCCATAAGCTTATCAATTTCCTCAACAGTTTGAACACCTGTGCCCATATGATGATGAACCGTAAAGAACATTCCCTTTGATTTAGCATATGCACCCATTTCATTGAAGCCCTTTGCTACAATAGCCCACTCTTCATCCGTATAATACGGCTTTTCATCAAGAATGGATTTATCAAGGCAGCCCTGAATTGAATTACCCTGCTCGGAAGCACCGATAACCTTTGCACCAAGAGCATAAAGCTTATCGCAATGCGCCTTAAAAGCTTCAATTGTTTCTTCATACGGCTTTGAAGTAAGATAAGAAGAAAACCATGCGTTGCAAATCTGAAGCCCGCGGATATCCAGATATTTTTTGAGAACCTCAGGATCAGACGGGTACTTATTTCCGATTTCGGAACCCTTGAAGCCTGCAAGAGCCATTTCGCTTATGCACTGCTCAAAGGAATTTTCTGCACCTAAATCAGGCATATCATCATTTGTCCAGCCGATAGGCGCAATAGCAAGTTTTACTTTATTAGAATCAAGCATTTTATATGTTACCTTTCTTATTTCTTTGTGTAAAGTAATTTTGCCTTACACGTAAAGATTAATGGATTTTTGCATTAGGCAAGGCTTTGACAAAATTTTTATAACGAAAGCATATATATGATATGTGACCGAGAAAAATTTTGACTAAAACACAGCATAACACAAAAGGATACCATTCTTTAATAGTCAAATGTCTTTGCGATATTGGCCTGCATATCCTTGTATGCTGCCGCAACCGTTTCGCTCTTTGAAACCTCGGCAACACCAACGCGCCACCAGGATTCGAAGCCCGGAGTCATTGTTTTGGGAAGCACTTTTATGTCGAAGAGAACGGATTTCGTCTGCTTTTTAGCATCCTCAAGTGCAGCCTTAAGCTCTGCAGAATTTCTTATTGTATAGCCCTTAGCACCATAGCCCTCGGCAATCTTAGCAAAATCAACTGCAATTTCATCACCGTCAAGCATACCTGTTTTCGGATTTCTTGCACGAAAAACGGTGCCGAAGGTATCGGTGCCCTGATTGTTCTGAAGATTTTCAATACATCCCCAGCCCATATTATCAAAAAGACAAATATTGATTTTAAGATTTTCCTGAAGTACTGTATAAAGCTCTGAATGTGCCATAAGGAAGGAGCCGTCACCGCAGAAAGTATAAACCTCTGCATCAGGTTTGGCAAGTTTTGCGCCAAGAGCACCGTTTACCTCATAACCCATATTGGAATAGCCGTATTCCATATGATATGTACCACGAGCCTTTGGTCTGAACAAACGCTGCATATCGCCCGGAAGAGAGCCGGCAGAACCAAGAGCAATATCTTCTTCGCCCATAAATTCATTTATTATACCCAATGCAAGCGTCTGGTTTAAGCCGCCCTCAAGCTCCTTGCTATAATAATCATCAACTATAGCATCCCATTCAGCCTTTGCTGCTGCAATTTCATTTGTATAAGATGTTTTATAACCATCACAGCTATTTATAAGTGCAGAAAGAGCCTCTTTGGCATCTGCAACAATCGCTTCTGCATCCATCTTATATGCATCAAACGGACAGATATTAATACCCAGAACCTTTCTGTTTTCATTAAAGAGCCATTTTGACGAGGTTGTAAAATCAGTAAATCTTGTACCGACACCGATAACAAGATCTGCATCCCTGCCGATAACATTGGCAGCCTTGCCGCCTGTTACACCGATACCGCCAAGATTAAGCGGATTCTTCCAATCTATTAAACCTTTACCGGCCTGTGTTTCACTGATAGGAATATTATACTTTTCAGCAAATTCCAGAAGCTCTTTTTCAGCACCGCTGTAGCGGACACCGCCGCCGCAAACAATAAGAGGCTTTTTCGCTTCTTTGATAAGAGCAGTTGCTCTTTCAAGCTGAGAAGCCGAAATCGGTCTTCTGTCCAAATGCCATACACGCTTCTGAAGAAAATGCTCAGGATAATCATAAGCCTCGCCTTCAACATCCTGAGGCATAGCAAGGCAGACTGCACCTGTATCGGCAGGATCGGTAAGCACTCTCATTGCGTTTATGCAGGCTGTCATAAGCTGTTCCGGTCTTAAAATTCTGTCAAAATAATGACACACACCCTTAAACGCATCCGTTACGGTTCTTCCGTAGTTATCAAAAAACTCAGCCTGCTGCAGAACAGGATCAGGCTGACGGCAGGCAAAGGTATCACCGGGGAGAACAAGAAGCGGAATTCTGTTTGCCGTTGCACAGCCGCAGGCGGTTACCATATTTGTAGCACCCGGACCGATAGAGGAAACGCACGGAATGATTGCCTTTCTGTCCATCTGCTTAGCATATGCCATGGCAGCAAGTGCCATATTCTGCTCATTTTTTCCCTGATAGAATTTCAAGCTGTGACCGCCCTGCTCAAGAGCCTGACCAACACCTACAACACAGCCGTGACCGAAAATTCCGAACATACCGGAAACGAATTTTGTTTCAACACCATCACATTCAATATATTGATTATCCAGGAACTTAACAAGCGCCTGGGCCATTGTCAGTCTTTCTCTTTTCATAAATTATGCCTCGATTTCTGAAAGCTTAACAGGTCTGTGCTCTTCAACGGATTTCTTTGCAGCAAGACCAAGACGAAGAGCCTCTAAGCCATCGTAAACCGTTGTCTGGGTTGGCTTGTCATTTACAACACAGTCAATAAACTGAGTCATTTCATCCGTAAAGGACTGCATATATCTTTCAAGGAAGAAATAGAGCGGCTT
>DESD01000019.1:37616-37785 GCA_002361935.1 Ruminococcaceae bacterium UBA3323
TTCAAGGAAGAAATAGAGCGGCTTATCAGAGGAATTGCCGTTTTCATCAATGAAAGAAACAGTTGTAGGCGTATCATTTGCGGCTGAAGCCTGACCCTTTGAGCCGAATACTTCAAGACGCTGATCGTAACCATAGGAAGCCTTGCGGCAGTTATCAATAACACCGATT
>DESD01000019.1:38095-38219 GCA_002361935.1 Ruminococcaceae bacterium UBA3323
AATAACACCGATTGCACCGCTCTTAAATTTAAGAGCAACAAGAGCTGTATCAACATCACCTGCTTCGCCAATTGCAGGATCCACCATAACGGTTGCATTGGCATAAACCTCTTCAACCTCACCG
>DESD01000019.1:38542-38843 GCA_002361935.1 Ruminococcaceae bacterium UBA3323
AACCTCTTCAACCTCACCGCCGATGAATCGTGCCATATCGAAATCATGAACTGTCATATCCAGGAAAATACCGCCCGATACCTTAACATAAGCAATTGCAGGGGGTTCGGGATCACGGCTTGTAATCTTTATGGTCTGAAGATTACCGATTTTTCCTTCGTTTGCAAGACTTTTAATATGTGCAAAGTTGTGATCATATCTTCTGTTAAAACCAATCTGAAGCTTAACGCCCGCCTTATCAACCGCATCAATAACCTTTTTGATTTTGGCAACCGTTAAATCAACAGGCTTTTCGCAGAAA
>DESD01000019.1:39122-39554 GCA_002361935.1 Ruminococcaceae bacterium UBA3323
TTTTCGCAGAAAATATGCTTTCCTGCCTCAGCTGCCTCACAGGCAATATCTGCATGCGTATCGGTTGAAGAGCAGATAAGAACTGCATCAATTTCAGGGTTATTGAGAATTTCATGATAATCCTGATAATAAGCAGGAATATTCAATTCATCAGCAACCTTTTTCGCACCGTCAACATAGATATCCGAAACCGCAACAATTTCAGCCTGCGGAATATGATAAGTAATTGACTTTGCGTGAACCTGACCGATGCGGCCTGCACCGATGATACCAACTTTAAGTTTTCTCATAAATATGTACCTCTTTTTGTATATTTTTTGCACATAAAAATGCGCCCTTAATCATTTTTTATAGTATCACACGAACTATGATATTTCAAGAATAAGTTTTAAAAATAAGAATTAAAAATTTATAATAAAAAAGTTACATAAT
>DESD01000030.1:0-443 GCA_002361935.1 Ruminococcaceae bacterium UBA3323
TTTTTTATTTTTGTTGTCATTATTGATTGCGATAAATTTTATACTATGTTATAATTTTATCAAATATAAAATATTTATAAACTGCACAAGGAGGAATTACATTGAAAGAAGCAAAAGCAATGGCATATGTAAATATGTATGGTGTGCTTGCAACTCTTGAAAATCTTTGCGAAATAGACGAAGAGGCCAAGGAGGTTATTTATTCTCTTAAAAAGCCTGTTTCTCTTTGCTTTGATGTTGCTGGCGGCCCTTGCTGCACATTTAATTTTACGAAATCGGGCTGTAAGATGACCGAGGGTGCAGACGGCTGCACCTGCAAAATGAATTTTTCATCTCCGGAAAAGTTCAATGCACTGATTGACAATGCAAAGCCCGGTATGCCTGTTAAAAATATTCCGCAGGTATTATCCTTTCTTTTAGGTCCGTTTACCAAGCTTACTGAC
>DESD01000030.1:633-10625 GCA_002361935.1 Ruminococcaceae bacterium UBA3323
TTCAATGCTCTTATTGATAACAGCAAGCCGGGTCTCCCTGTTAAAAATGCACCTCAGGTGCTTGCATTTTTACTCGGTCCGTTTACCAAGCTTACTGACAGGCTTACAAAGCTTTTAATGCCAAGTGAAGCAGACCTTAAGAACAGGGCATTTTTTGAGGAATCAACGATTCTTACTTTCTATACGATTGCAGGTGCCATCTCGGCTCTTGCAAATTCGGATTCCATATCCATGTTTACTGCTGAAACCACGGTTGACGGCGATGTTTCCATGGGGATTAAGGATACCTGCTATGCAACAATTTCCGTTAAGGAGCATAAATTCACAACAATTAAATCCAAGTCCGAAAATCCAAGAGCAGTTATGGAATTTGCGGATCTTGATTTGGCAAACGGTTTGTTTAACGGAACGGTTTCAACGATTGCAGAGCTCTGCAAAGGCAATATCTATATGGCAGGCATGATTTCAATGGTTGATAATCTGAACCGTATTTTAGACAGAGTTGCCGCTTATCTTGGTTAAGGAGGACGAACAAATGAGTAAATTTCCTGAATATAAACATGAAAAAAGCCGGGAATGGTTTAACAGAGCGCTGGATGCAATTCCGTCGGGCGTTTACGGCCATTTAGGCCCGAGTGAGGGCTTGTTTCTTCCTATCAAAAAATGGCCTTTAATGAGCCAGAAGGCAAAAGGAACCTATTTCTGGGATGTGGACGGTAATAAATATCTTGATCTGATGTGCGCCTACGGTCCGAATGTTCTCGGCTACTGCGATGATGACGTTGACGCCGCTGCTATGGAGCAGTTAAGAATCGGCAACTGCACAACTTCTCCGTCTTACAAGATGGTTGAGTGTGCGGAGTTGCTTAAGGATACTGTTGCCAGTGCAGATTGGGCATTTTTTATGAAGAATGGTTCCGATGCAACAACATTTTCCGTTATGTGTGCAAGGGCGCATACAGGCAAAAAGAAAATGATGTTTCTTAAGGGATATTACCATGGCGATTTCCAGTGGGCACAGAAGATAGATTATCCCGGTATTCTTCCCGAGGATGTTATGCACAATATTATTGTTCCGTGGTTTGATATTGAGGCACTTAAACAGGCTTATGATGAATGCGGCGGAGACGTTGCCGGTTTGATTGCACAGCCTTATGACCATGGTAATTTCAAGGATAATGAATGTGCAACAAAGGAATATTGGCAGCAGGTTCGTAAGTTCTGCGATGAAAGGGGAATTGTGCTTATCTTTGATGATGTACGCACAGGCTTCCGTCTTGACCTTGCAGGCTCAGACCATTATTACGGAATTAAGGCTGATCTTATCTGCTTCTGTAAAGCACTTGCAAACGGATACAATATGTCTGCCGTTTGCGGCGGCGAGCATATGAAAGCAACCGCTTCTTCTGTTACTTACACCGGTTCATACTGGATGAGTGCAGAGCCGTTTGCTGCTTGCCTTGCGTGTATTCCTAAAATGAAAAAGCTTGATACACCAACTCTTTTCCGCAAGGTCGGCACGCAGCTTACAGAGGGCTTCGTTGCGGCAGGTAAGGAGCATGGCTTTAATCTTGTTGTATCGGGCGAACCGGCTTTATTCTATTTAAGAATAGCGAATGATGACAGCCTGATGCTTCATCAGGAATGGATTGCGGAATGTGTTTCAAGAGGTTTGTTCCTTGCATCACATCACAACCATTTCATTAATGCAGCAATCACAGACGAGGATGTTAAGCTTGCAATTGATATTGCCGAGGATGCCTTCGGCGTTGTTCAGGCAAACCATCCGGAGCTTGATTTATCACCAATAAAATAATAATTAGGGGGAAATTTTATGCCAGCAAATTACAAGCCGTTTGATAAAGAAGAATGGCTTCGCCTTGAAAAAAAGGCAGATGAGTTAAGACGCCTTTGCGTTAAAACCGCAGTTTGGGGCGGTTCGGGTCACATCGGCGGTGCAATGAGCGCTATGGATGCCATGACCATTCTTTATCATCGTTTTATGAAAATTGATGTGAATCATCCTGATATGGAGGACAGGGACCGCTTTGTTCTTTCAAAGGGTCATGCAGCCGTCGGTTATGCGCCTGTTCTTGTGGATTACGGCTTTATGCCTGAGGAAGAGTTACATATCTTCAACCTTACCGGCGCAAAAATCGGTATGCACCTGGACTGCAATAAGGTTGTGGGCTGTGACTGCTCAACCGGTTCACTCGGTCACGGTATTTCTCTTGCAGTCGGCTTTGCACTTGCAGGAAGAGTAAAAGGCATTGATTATATGAATTTTGTTATCACGGGTGACGGTGAGCTGAACGAAGGCTCTAACTGGGAGGCTATAATGAGTGCAGCACAGTTTAAGCTTTCTAATGTTGTTGTTCTCTGTGATATCAATAAATGTATGATTGACGGCAGAGTAGATGATGAGATGAAGGTTGAGCCTGTTGATAAGAAATTTGAGGCTTTCGGATTTAATGTTATCTGTGTAAACGGTCACAATATGAAAGAACTGAACGATGCAATTGAAGCTGCCATTAAGAATCATCAGGACGGCGGCGACAAGCCAACAGCTATTGTTATGGACACAATCAAGGGCGCCGGCATTGACTTTATGGAGGATAATTACCTCTGGCATTACGGTTCACTTGATGAGGCAATGGTAGAAAAGGCAAATGCATCATTGGATAATTATTACAAGGCTCGCTGTGCGCGTGCGGAACAGGAGGCATAAGCTATGGGCGGAATGACATATACTATGACAGATACAACCAAACTCTCAACTGCTGAGTGTTACGGTATTGCTCTTTGTGAGCTTGGCGAGGAGCATAAGGATGTTGTTGCTCTTACTGCCGATCTTGCGAAATCAACTAAAATCGGCATGTTCGGCGAACAGTTTCCCGAGCGCTTCTTCAATGTGGGTATTGCAGAGCAGAATCTTTTCGGCGTTGCGGCAGGTATGGCGAAAAACGGTCTTGTTCCTTTTGCTTCAACCTTTGCTATTTTTACGGCAGCACGTTCATTGGATCAGATTCATACTGATATCTGCTATCAGAATGTGCCTGTAAAAATTATTGCAACACATGCAGGCACCTCCTTCGGTCAGGCAGGCTCAACACATCATGCTCTTATTGATATGGCTTGTATGAGAAGTCTTCCGAATATGACTGTAATCTGCCCTTGTGACGGTGCAGAAACATATCAGGCAGTTAAAGCTGCTTATGAGATTGACGGTCCCGTTTATATCCGTATAAACCGTGGATTTGATCAGGTTATTTATAAAAATGTGGATGACTGTAAGTTTGAATGGAATAAGTCAACCCTTATGAATGACGGAACGGATATTACCGTTATTGCCTGCGGTTCCTGTGTGTTTGAAGCTATGCAGGCTGCACGTATGGCCGAGGCTGACGGCGGTATTAAAGTAAGAGTAATCAATATGCACACAATCAAGCCTGTTGATGAAGAGGCTGTTATGCGTGCGATTATGGATACACGCCGTATTATTACGGTTGAAGATCATGAGGTTATGGGCGGTCTTGGCTCAGCTGTAGCAGAGGTTGTTGCGCAGTCCGGAAAGGCTTGTGCATTCAAGATGCTTGGTCATCAGAATGCGTTTTCAACAATCGGTCTGCAGGAAGATTTGCTTGCTATGGCCAAAATTGATGCAAACGGTATTGCTGAAACTATTCAGGAAATGATGCATGCAGATTTCGAAGCAGATGATGCTTGGGATGATGAATTCTAAATATTATTTGTTTATGAAAGGAATGTGTTACTATGGCTAGTGATGAAACACGCTACACGAATAAGGTTTTTATGGCAGGCGCATTGCCTCTTATGAAAACGATTGCAACCGATGTTCCGAATCTCAAAAAGAAATTTGAGGGTGTTAATGCTGTTTATCAGGTTTCGGCAAAGGTGAATGCGCAGGAAAAGGAAGCCGTGCATTTCATTGTTGAAAACGGCGAATGGTCTGTAAAGCTTGGTGAATACTTCGGTCAGCAGAAAATTGATGCGGAGCTGGAATTTGCTTCAATGGAAAAAATGAATGCTTTTATGAAAGGCGATATGACCAAGCTTCCTAAAATGCATATCAAATCGTTTTCAAAGTTTGTAAAATTTATGATGGTGCTTTTGAAAATGAGCAGCCTTTTAAGCATTGCAGAACCTCCTGAAAATGATGAGGAAACATCTGTTCTTCTTTGCAAGCTTTATTTCTATCTTCTTTCAAGCGGTATAAGCCAGCTTAATAAATTAGGGCATCCGGCAATTCATGAATGGACCCTGAAATCTCCCGACAGATGCTATCAGTGGGAGGTTGTAGGTCATCCTGAATGCACGGCCTATATCAGAATCAAGGCAGGCAAATCCCGTGCCGGCAGAGGTGAGTATAAAAGGGCAAAGCCATTCTTTTGTATGAAATTTGACAGCCCTACATCTGCTCTTAAAATCCTTCTCGGAACAGGCGATATGTTCCAGATGACTGCTGATAAGCAGCTTATGATGGAGGGCGGACCTGAATTCGGTGTTCAGATTGGTGATTATATGATGGTTGTAGGCGATCTTGCAAAATAATTTGTTTTTAAGCCAAATTTTCCCTGTAAAGCATACACGCTTTACAGGGAATTTCTATGTATTTTGTAAACATAGCTTTATTTTTATTGCAATTCTTTAATTTGTTGGTATAATAACATTGTCTAACAAACTATAAAAAGGTGCTTCAAGAGGTGTATAAATGGAAAATTACAGAAGAAAAACTAAAATTATCTGCACAATCGGCCCTGCCTCCTGTGAAAAGGATGTGCTCAGAGAGCTTATGCTTTCGGGTATGGATGTAGCAAGATTCAATTTTTCTCACGGAGATTATGAAACCTTTGAAAAATGGTTCAATAATGTGTGCGGAGTTCGTGAGGAATTAAACCTTCCCGTTGCTACCTTGCTTGATACAAAAGGACCGGAGGTTCGCCTTGGTACTTTTGCCGATGCCGGTGGTGTTGCGGTAAAAAACGGGGATACTTATATTCTTACAACCGATGAGATTGAGGGCGATAAAAACAGATGCTCTGTTTCCTATAAAAATCTTCCGAATGAAATCAAGAAGGATACAAGAATTCTGATAAATGACGGGCTTGTTTCCATGGTTGTAAAGGAAATTCATAATAACGATATTATTTGCCGTGTTGAGGACGGCGGAATTCTTTCAAATCATAAGGGCGTTAATGTTCCGAATGTTTCGCTTGCTATGCCCTATCTGTCCGAAAAGGATATGCAGGATCTGAAATTCGGTGCAAAGCTTGGCTATGATTTTATTGCTGCATCTTTCTGCCGGACAGAGGCGGATATTGCATATCTCCGCAATTTCTGTCATGCTCTTGGCTGGAATGACGTTCGAATTATTGCAAAAATAGAAAATTATGAAGGCGTAGAGAATATAGACGGAATCATTAAAGAGGCAGACGGAATTATGGTTGCCCGCGGCGATATGGGTGTTGAAATTCCGTTTGAACAGATTCCTGCCCTTCAGAAAATGATTATTCATAAGGCGTTTGAAGCGGGCAAAATTGTTGTTACCGCAACCCAGATGCTTGAATCTATGGTAACAAATCCCCGTCCCACAAGAGCAGAGATTACGGATGTTGCCAATGCTATTTATGACGGCACCTCCGCCATCATGCTTTCGGGTGAAACGGCTATGGGTGCGCATCCTGTAGAGGCGGTTAAAACCATGGCTTCCATTGCTGTAACCACAGAGCAGGACATTGATTATGTTGAAGAATTCAATCTGAATATTCAGAGGCACGGAAAAAGAGATATTACCTCTGCTATTTCCCATGCAACAGTTACAACTGCGCATGATCTTAACGCCAAGGCAATTATTACGGTTACAAAGAGCGGTACAACGGCACGGCAGATTTCCAAATACAGGCCAACCTGCCCGATTATTTCCGCAACAACAAGCTGTAAGGTCCGCAGGCAGAATAATCTTTCATGGGGTGTTATTCCCGTTATGTGCAACGAAAAATCCAACACAGATGAATTGTTTGAGCATGCGGTTGAGGTTGCCCTTGAAACAGGCATAATAAAAAAGGGCGATGTCGTTGTTATAACTGCCGGAATTCCGCTGGGTCAAAGCGGAACAACAAATATGCTTAAAGCACATGAGGTGTAAAATTTATGAAAAAATCAGCTAAGCTTGCAATTGGAATTGTTGTTGTTTTAGTAATCATAATTGCAATTATTTTTGGTTGTAATGCCGTTATGAAAGACATTAAGGGCACTGAAAATAAAAATACAGAGGATTGTAATATTTATTTGAAAAGTTCGGCTCAGTATGATGTTGCGGCAGAATTAAAGAAAAACGGAATTGTTATTGATGATTCGATATGGTCTTTGTGGATGGACAGGCATTATCCCGATTTTGAATATATAAACGGCGAATACTATATGAATGCCGATATGAGCTATGAGGAAATTGCAAAGAAGCTGCAGAATCCTGATATCAGCCACAGACCTGTAACCGTTGCCATTCCCGAGGGATATAATGTTTTTGATATTGCAAAAACGCTTGAGGAAAACGGTGTCTGCAAAAAAGCTGATTTTTATAAGGCCGTTTCAACAACAGAGGATTACACTTACGGCTGGCTGGAATCCCTGCCGAAGGATAACAAAAATGTAGGCTTTGTTTTGGAAGGCTTCCTTTTTCCGGCAACCTATGATTGGGCAGAAAATATGACTGCGCTTGAAGTAGTGGATGATATGCTTGGTGCATTTGATTCAAGACTGAACAGTGATATAACAGGCTATTGTGAAAAAAATAATATGTCACTGTATGAATTTATAACGCTCTGCTCCATTGTTCAGGAGGAAAGCTTTTCAATTGAAAGTGCAGAAAACATTGCTTCTGTTCTTGTAAACAGACTTGAGAATGGCTCAAAGCTTCAGTGCGATGTTACTTACTTTTATGCGAAAGAGCTGCTTGATTACGGCTTTTCAAGAGATGTTTATGACAGCTATTACACCTACCGCTGTCCTGCACTTCCATCAGGTCCCATAACCAATTCGGGTATGGAGGTTGTAAACGCAGTGATTAATCATCCGGATACGGATTATCTTTTCTTCTTCTCTGATTTGAACAGTGAATTTCATTTTGCTTCAACGGGAGAGGAGTTTGAACGATTAAAGCAGCAGTATCCGTGGCAGTAAATATTTCAAGGGTTTGGCATTGTTTATGTGCTTTTCACCATTAAAACTTACAGGGGGCGGAACGATCCGCCCTTTTTCTTGCAATCATTCCGATAAATTGATATAATGTAAACACTACTTGAAAGGACGAATTGAAATGTCTAAATTTGATCAGGATTATATAGCGCTTTGCAAAAGAATTCTCAGCGAGGGCACAGAGGTTGTAAACAGAACAGGGATAAATACAATTAAAGTGCCTTCTCATCATTTCCGTTTTGATTTATCAAAGGAATTTCCGATTTTAACAACAAAGCAGGTATTTATCAGACAGGCAGTGCTTGAAATGCTTTGGATTTATCAGGCTCAGTCAAATGATGTTCGTTGGCTTCAGGAGCGTGATGTTCGTATCTGGAATGAATGGGAAATAGACGAAGAGGGTATATGGACTGCCACGCAGCTGCTGCCTGATGAAAACGGAAATCTTGTTAAAAAAACCATTCATAAGAATTTCGGAAAGGAATATGCCCATACAATCGGCACAGCCTATGGATATATTGTTAAAAAGTTTCATATGACAGATAATCTTATTGATAAGCTGAAAAACCATCCTGAGGACAGAAGGATGCTTATTACTCTTTGGCAGAATGACTATCTGGAGACTGCAGTGCTTCCAAGCTGTGTATGGAGCAGTGAATGGGATGTTACAGACGGAAAGATGAATTGCTGGGTGCATCAGAGAAGCTGTGATGTTCCGCTTGGTCTGCCGTTTAATATTACGCAGTATGCAGTGCTTTTATCTATGTTGGCTCAGGTTTGCGGTTTAGAGGTCGGCACAATAGATTGGAGTATTAAAGATGCACACATTTATGTTAATCAGATAGAAGGTATTAAAGAGCAGATAAGACGATTTGATGAGGAAGGCGATTTTCCTGCACCGCAGCTTTGGCTTAATCCTGAGATTGATGATTTCTTTAAATTTGACAACAGCAGGGACTGCAAAGATGTAAAACTGATTGATTATAAGCATTTGGGCAAAATTTCTTTTCCGATTGCACAGTAAAATATTTTTAGGAGATAGTTATGAATATTTCTATGATTGCCGCATTAGGCAGAAATAACGAAATCGGCAGGGGAAATGATTTGATTTTTCACTTTCATAATGATATGAAGTTTTTCAGGGAAACAACAACGGGCGGAACTGTTGTTATGGGCAGAAAAACCTTTGAGTCTTTGCCGAAAGTACTTCCGAAAAGAAGGAATATTGTTATTTCAACAAACAAAAATCTTGAAATAGAGGGCGCAGAGGTTTGTTCCTCCATTGAAGAAGCAATAAAGCTTTTTGAAAAGGATGAAAAGGTGTTTATCATCGGCGGAGGCAGAATTTACAAGGAATTCCTGCCTTACGCAGACAGGCTTTTTTTAACAGAGGTTGATGCCGAATGTGCCGATGCAGATACTTTCTTCCCGCAGTTTGATAAATCCGAATGGTCAAAAGAGCTGATTGCAGAGCACAATGAGAACGGAATTGCGTATCGGCATATTCTTTATGCAAAAAATTGTTGACAAATTTCTGCGGCTGTGTTAATATATCTTCACAACAAAGAAGAACACAGCTCGTTCTCCCCTTAAGCGAAGGCAAAAAGGGCAATATTTCAATGGATTATTGAGGTGCGGGCATTTTGTGTTCGCACTTTTAATTTTTTTTACAAAGAGGTGTTTTTTATCAGCAAGGAAGCTCCACAGCTTAATGGTGAAATCAGAGATAAGGAAGTTCGTGTAATCACTGCCGACGGTGAACAGCTTGGTATCATGAGTGCCAGAGAAGCACAGCAGGAAGCAGATAAAAGAGGGCAGGATTTGGTTAAAATTGCTCCGCAGGCAAAACCGCCTGTTGTTAAAATTATGGATTACAGCAAATTCCGTTATGAGCAGGCTAAGCGGGAAAAGGAAAATCGCAAAAAGCAGAAAACTGTTGAAACAAAAGAGATTCGCCTTTCGCTTAATATTGATATCGGAGATTTCAACACAAAGGTAAACCAGGCAAAGAAATTTCTTGCAAAGGGCGATAAGCTCAAGGTTTCCATCCGTCTTCGCGGCCGTGAAATGGCGCATCCCGAAATCGGAACAGCCAATATGGAAAGATTTGCAGAAGCGCTTGGCGAAGATGTAAATGTTGATAAAGCACCAAAGCTTGAAGGCAGGCAGATTTTGATGTTCCTGTCTTCCAAATTAAGCAAATAATATTTATTGGAGGAATAAATTATGCCTAAGATTAAAACTCACAGCGGCGCTAAAAAGCGTTTCAAAACAACAAAAAGCGGCAAGGTTAAGCGTGCGCATGCTTACACCTCACACATTCTTACAAAGAAATCAACAAAGCGTAAGAGAAATCTTCGTAAAACTGCAGTTGGCGATGTAACAAACCAGAAGCAGATGAAGAGACTTGTTCCTTATAAATAAAAACTACGCCGTTCGGCATTTAAGGATTATTATTTTACGGTTTAACAATAATTGGAGGTATTTAAGTTATGGCAAGAATTAAAGGCGCTTTAGCTACTCGTAAAAGAAGAAAGAAAGTATTAAAGGCTGCTAAAGGTTATTACGGCAGCAAACACAGCCTTTTCAAAACTGCTAAACAGGCAGTAATGAAGAGCGGTCAGTATGCATATATCGGAAGAAAGCAGAAGAAGAGAGAATTCCGCAAGATGTGGATTACCCGTATTTCAGCCGCTTGCAAGATGAACGGTATGAACTATTCATCCTTTATGAACGGTCTTAAAAAAGCCGGTATTGATCTTAACAGAAAGATGCTT
>DESD01000030.1:10916-11108 GCA_002361935.1 Ruminococcaceae bacterium UBA3323
ATTGATCTTAACAGAAAGATGCTTGCTGAAATCGCTGTTGCTGATGCAGAAGCATTTACAGCTCTTGTTGCAACCGCAAAGGCTGCACTCTAATATTTATATTAAAAAAAGACAAAGATTTTTTCTTTGTCTTTTTTAATTTTTATGTTGCACTTTTTTTCTATATAATGTATTATAATTTATATCTTAATA
>DESD01000015.1 GCA_002361935.1 Ruminococcaceae bacterium UBA3323
GGGAAAATAGGTCGATGCCGACATTCTTCTGAACCTTTGATTAATTTCAGAGGTTCTTTTATTTTGCTTTTATTGACTTTTTTTACATATTGATGTATTCTGTTCGTATAAATGTTTTGTGAGATTCTTATAAAAAATAAAAGAAGTAGGCTTTATTCCAAAAAAATGAAACAACCGAACAGGAGTGATTTTGTGAGCAAAGAACCGATATTGGAAACAGAGAGGTTGATTTTAAGACCGCTTACTGTGGATGATGCAGAAGCAGTTTTTGAATGGACAGGTGACTCAAGAGTGGCAAAGTATATGTCCTATCCTAAACATACAGATATAAGTCAGACCATTGAATGGTTAAAATCAACATATAATGAAGATGAATGGAACTGGGCATTCGTATTAAAGGATGAAAATAAATTAATCGGCAGTGGAAGCATAGGGCCGAATGCCGATATGCAGGGCTATTGGGGCATCGGCTATAATATTCACTATGATTATTGGCATAAAGGCTACTGTACTGAAGCGATGAAAGCAATCATAGATTTTGCTCATAATCAGCTTGGTGTGGATAAAATATGCAGTGACCATGCTGTGGATAATCCTCGTTCGGGTAAGGTTATGGAAAAGTGCGGACTTAAATTTCATCATTACGGTGAATACACAAAGCTTGACGGCAGTGAAACCTTCAAGGCAAAATATTACACTTTGGAGTTTGAAGAATGAAATACATAAAAGCGGATAACAAGCTGTGCGGTGAAATTTATAGTCTTGTTCAGCTTACAATAAAGACGGTATATCCGAAGTATTATCCAAAAGAGGTTGTTTCTTTTTTTTGCGCGCTTCATTCTTTGGATAACATTGGACGGGATATTGAAAACGACAATGTTTATGCTTTTTTTGATAATGGTATTCTGGTAGGAACTGGCAGTTTTCTTGATAATCATATAACAAGAGTTTATGTTTTGCCCGAATATCAAGGCAGAGGATATGGTACATTTATCATCAGACAGCTTGAAAACGAAATAAAGAAAACCTATAAAAGCAGTGTTTTGGATGCATCCCTTCCCGCTGTTATGCTATATGAAAAGCTTGGATATAAAACATTAAATCACAGTAAATATATTGTAAAAAACGATGTTGTTTTAGTTTATGAGGTTATGGAAAAAGAATTGGATTAAGGAGAATCAGTCATGATTTTTAATGCTTTTTTTCGCAAAAACAATGTTGCTAAGATTTATGAAAACGCTTTTAATAAAAAAAGCTTATCAGCAAAGCAAATAAATCAGGGCTTTTATGGCTGGGTTTTTCTGATTGAAAATGCTGACAACAAAAAAATTATAGCCAAGGTGTGTAAACAGTCCGGCTATATGGAACATGAAGCATTACAGCTTGATATGATGCGCAGATATGCGCTTGTCAAAGTACCTGAAATTTATTCTGTAAGCTATGAGAAACACAACGGCTGCTTTGATGTTATGTTCATGGAATACATCAAAGGTGTAAATGCCGCTGCAATTAAAATAACAGATTATAAAGAAAAGATTTCATTCAGCAATCAGGTTGTTGAAAATCTCTTGGCAATTCATGAGGCATCAAGTGCAGAGGGCTTTGGGAGTTATGTAGAAAATGAATACAGTAATAGCTGGGAAAGCTATTATAAGTCCAATGTAACAAAGCTGTATTATAAGGTACATAATCATAAGCCTTTGCTTTTTTCAAAAAAATCAGTTGATATAATGAATATCCTGTATGAAAGTTTTGATGACATATTTGATAAACCCGTTAAAGAAAATCATCTTATTCACGGTGATTACAATTTGTGGAATTTAATAGCTGATACGGAAAGTAATAAGCTTATCGGAATGATTGATCCTTTCGGAAGCTGTTTTGCCGATAGAGAGCTTGATCTTTTTCAGCTGCAGAATGCAAACGGAAATGATTACAAATTACTCGAAAACTACGCATCCTATATTTCCTTAAGCGATAATTTTGAAATAAAAAATGCCTATTATTCTTTTTGGGATGATATTAAGCATATGGTAAATATGGGGTATTGTGAGAATAAGCGGTTTCAGGAGTATGGTAAATTTGTTGTTGACAGATTGTAAAGTTTTTCTTGACAAAATAAATTCACTGTGTTATTTTGAATATACATCAGTTGTAGCTGATAAAAGAGAATAGGCAATGAATAGTAATTTTAACCATGGGTTGGATTTCTACCTGTTGCTAAACCTGTTCCCATTCCGAACACAGAAGTTAAGCCTCTGCATATTGCAGAGGCTTTTTATATTTTTTGGAGGTAGATGTATGGTGAATATTGATGTATTTGTTGATGATTTTGTGAAACGCTTGAAGGCTGTATTCGGTAACAGAATATGGTTTGTTGGCTTGCAGGGAAGTTATGCACGCGGAGAGGAGAATGAAAACAGCGATATTGATATGGTGGTAATTCTTGACAAGCTTTCGGCTTCCGATATTGAAAGGTATAATCAATTGCTTGACGGTATACCCGAAAGAAAACTTATGTGCGGTTTCCTTTCGGGAAAGAGTGAATTACTGAACTGGAATAAATCAGAGCTTTTTCAGTTCTATTACGACACAAAACCGATTGCCGGCAGTCTTGATGAAATTCTTTTTTTGATTGATGATGTATCCATCGATCAGGCAATAAAGGATGGAGTCTGCAGTATTTATCATTCGTGTGTTCATAATATGCTTTATGAAAAAAGTGCGGAAATTTTGAAAAGCTTATATAAATCGGCAGCCTTTGTTATTCAGGCAATCTGTTTTAAGCAGACAGGGGAGTATTTTTCAAAAAAAGCAGAGCTGATTGAAGCAGTAAACGAGAATGATAAATCCATTTTAAAAGAATTTTCTAATATAAAAGCAGAGAAAGAAATAGATTTTCAGCGAATGTCAGGGATGCTTTTTAATTGGTCTAAGAATTTAATCAAAGGGGAATAATTCTATGGATGAAATCTGGGATATTTACGATGAAAACAGAAACCTAACAGGCAAGACAGTAAAAAGGTCTGAATTTGAAATCAGGCCTAACGAGTATCATATCGCAGTACATATATGGATAAAAAACCACAATGGAGAATGGCTGATTTCCAAGCGTACGCCCAACAAGCATTTTCCGCTGCTTTGGGAGTGCACAGGCGGCTCGGCACTTGCCGGAGAGGATAGCTTAACTGCCGCTTTGCGAGAGGTGAAAGAAGAATTGGGTATTACATTCAATAAAGATAAGGGAATTCTTTATAAAACATATAAGCGTTCCGTATTTTCGGATTTTTGCGATGTTTGGCTATTCAATCATAGTTGCAGTATCAACAAAATTGTTTTACAGCCCGGTGAAACCTGCGATGCAATGTGGGCTTCGGCAGCAAAAATAAAAGAATTGATAAATAACGGAGCATTTATTCCTTTAGATAATTCAAAATATGTTTATGATCTGCTTGGAATATAAAATTGTAATGGAGGAAACACATATGAAAATAGCAATTTTGGGCTTCAGCGGAAGCGGAAAATCCACATTGGCAAAACAGCTTTCGGAATATTGCAATATTCCTCTTCTTTATCTTGATTGTGTTAATTTTGAAGAAAATTGGGTGGAGCGTGACAGAGCAGAATGTAAAAAGATGGTATATGATTTTATGCAGAATGAAAGCTGGGTTATAGATGGCAACTATAGTGAAATGTATCAGGCTGAAAGACTTTTGCAGGCAGATAAAATTATTATTCTGCAATATAATCGCTTTGTGTGTATGCGTGGTGCTTTCAAAAGAAATCATGATTATAAGGGAAAGGTAAGAGAAAGCATGGCAGACGGCTGTACGGAAAGAATGGATTTCTGGTTTCTTACTTGGGTAATATTTAAGCAATATTCAAGAAAAAGAAAAAATAAGTTTAAATCCATTAAAGAAAAATATCCGGATAAAACGGTTATATTAAAAAGCAGAAATCAGCTTAATTCCTATCTTAAGCATCTTACAACGAAATAAAAATGAAAGACCGATGCTTCCTTATTATACCAAAGCTAAAGGTGATAGCTTAAATTTATTTATTAATTTCAGATATCTCTTGATATTTATCTTTAAAGTGCTATAATGTACAAAATCTTTAATACAGAGGCAAATGATGAAAAATAATATGCTTAAAGGCAGTATCGTTAAAACAATAGTGATTTTTGCATTGCCGATTATGGCAAGCGCACTTCTGCAGTATTCATATAACTTAATAGATAATATTATTGTAGGAAGATATATCAGTGAGGATGCTCTTGCAGCGGTAGGCTGTATCGGGCCTATTAATGGGTTTATTATCGGAACGGCACTGGGGCTGACGGGTGGTTTTACCATTCCTGTTTCGCAGAAATTCGGTGCAGGGGATAAACGTGCAATGAATTTGTATGCAGGAAGCAGTATAACACTATCACTTATGATCGGTGTAGCAATCGTTATTATAGCACATATTGTTTCCAATCCGATTTTACGGCTTATCAGAACACCTGAAAACATAATTGAATTATCCTCGGCATATATAAATATTCTTTACTTTGGTGTGCCGTTTCAGATGTTGTTTAACAATTTTACAAGTATATGCCGTGCTGTCGGTGACAGCAAAAAACCGATGATGTTTATCATCGTCAGCGTTTTAACAAATCTTTTGCTGGATATTTTCTTTGTCGGCGTGCTTTCGTTCGGTGTAGAGGGTGCAGCTTTGGCAACGGTTATTTCTTATGGTGTGGCAGCCCTGCTTTCAGGTGTTTATGTGTTAAAAAAACAGCCCGTGTTGTCAATTAAAAAGGGTGATTTAAGGCTGAACTTCAGGGTTTCATGGGAGCAGCTTAAATTAGGTATACCCGTATCTCTGCAGTTTACGATTACCTCTGTAGGTTCTATGATATTGCAATCGGCTATAAACGGATTTGGCTCAACTGCTGTTGCTGCAATAACTGCCGCAGGCAAGGTTGAACAGATAACCAATATACCTATGAGTGCTCTTGGCGTTGGAAATTCAACCTTTGTTGCCCAAAATTTCGGTGCAGGCAATTATAAACGAATTATTGCATCGGTTAAAAAAATACTTGTTCTGGATTTAATAATCTGTGTTATCTGCAGTGCTGTTTTAATTCTTGCAGGTCCTTATATAGTAAGATTATTTATTGAAAATCCATCTGCAGAAATCATTGGTTATTCCAAGCAGTATCTTTATACAATAGGTGGCTGCTACAGTCTTGTTTCTCTTCTTTATGTTTTCAGAAATACGCTGCAGGGTCTTGGATTTACCTATGCAAATACTATTGCAGGGGCAGGAGAACTTGTAGGAAGGCTGCTTGTATCTTATTGCTTTGCAGGAGTTTTCGGCTTTGCGGCGGTCTGCTTTGCAGGCCCTGTTGCGTGGCTTCTTGCCGATATACCGCTTATAATATTGTATTCAAGAGTGAAGAAGCATAAATTGTTATTACAAGCATAAATATTATTTATAATTGCTTGCAGTTATCTTTCTTATATGTTATACTGTTTTTGTTAAATATTAACTTTTTATAAACTAAGGAGATAGCTATGCTGTTTTACTATTTAACCTTAGCCGCAGGGCTGATTGTAACAACGGGATTTTTGTTTTCACGATCTAAAGGTGCCGGTGTAAAAAATTTGTTTTTCAAGATGGCGTCAAGTCTTTGCTTTTTGCTTACGGCTGTTTTTGCAGTAATCGCTAATCCGAATATTGCGTCATATGGTGTTTTAATTATTATGGGCGGCATTCTCGGGCTATGCGGAGATGTTACCCTTGATTTAAAATTTATCTACCCGAAAGACAATAATGCATATTTAAGATCGGGCTTTATATTCTTTGCAATCGGTCATATTTTCTATTCTGGTGCAATTATTTGGTATAATCGGCTTGATTGGCGCTGGGTGCTTGCTGCCATAGCTGTTGCTGTTGTGGTTGCAGTTGCAAATACACTTTCGGGAAAAATGCTGAAGCTGGATTTTGGTAAGTACAGAAATATCGTTATTTTCTATTCTTCATTTCTTGCCGCCACCGCTTTGCTGTCTGTTTTTGCCGCTGTTGTTACAGGCACAGCCGCTATGATTGTATTTGCAGTCGGTGCCGTTTTGTTTTTGCTTTCCGATGTTGTGCTTTGCTTCACTTATTTCGGAAAGGGTTGGGATAAGGCTCCGCATATCTTCATCAACCATCTGCTGTATTATGCAGGTCAGTTCTTGATTGCTTCGTCCATTGCTTTTATCGGAAAATAATTCAAACATAAAATTTTTTTAATAATAAAGTGCCATAACGAAAGTTTTGAAATTAAACAGAAACATTCGTTATGGTGTTTTTTATTTAGAAAAGTATTGTTTATATAGAAAAGTTCAACTGATGTTTGAATAATTCTCAACCGATACGTTATTGTAATATTCATTTATCTGATTTATGATGAAAATACAATAGCTATTGAATTTTTTTGAGGTGGTATTATGAATATCTGTTTTTCCGAAAATATAAAAAGCTTTCGCAAGCAAAAGAATTTGACTCAAGAAGGACTTGCTGATTTACTTGGTGTAACTTTTCAGGCAGTTAGTAAATGGGAAAGGGGAGAAAGCTTTCCCGATATAATGCTTCTGCCTGTTATTGCTGATCTTTTTGATGTTTCTGTTGATGATTTGCTTGGCGTTGATAAAGCAAGGAATGAAGAAGAAATTTTATCTGTTATCGATAAGTTTGATAATGGCAAATACAACGGAACAGATGGTGCTTTAGGTTTTGTAACAGAGGCTTATAAAAAATATCCAAGTGATTTCAGAATTGTTGTAAGATATTTGCATTCTTTGATTAATGATAGTGCAGATGATAGACTGAAAAATAAAAAGGAAATCATATCAATTTATAATCGCATTCAGGATTATTGCACGAATGACAGAATAAGAATATATGCAAAAAACTTAATTATCCATTATTTTAAGCCGTTAACAAGAATTGAGAACAGTGGTATTACGGCTCAGGATATGTATGATATTATTGATACAATGCCGGCTATCAGGGATTCAAGGGAAGTGCTGATGAGCTATATGCCGGTTGATGAGTTGACGATTAAGCAGGGCTGCAGAAATTTAATTGATGACTTGCTTTATCATCTACATAATGCAATCTATCATTTTTTATTCTATTATGATTTAATTAATCCGGAGTTTACAACTGAAAAAGTCAATTCTGCTATTGCAGGAATGGAACTGATGAGGGATATATTCAATAAGGTTTATACCGATGGCAATTATGCAAAGTCATGGAGAGTAATGATTTATACATACGGACATTTGGGTGAATTGTATCATAGAATCGGTAACCGGGATAAAGCATATGAAAATTTAAAAATATGTGCTGAGCTTGCAAAGAAATTTGATACAATGCCGAATGAAACAGAAAGAACAGCTTTGTTTTTTGAGGGAACAACTCTTAACAAGCAGGAAGATGTTTCTGTTTATCTTGACACAAGTGTGTGTAATCAGATGACAAGGTATATGACAAAGAATTACCGGTTATCCGATGATTTTAAAAATACACCCGAATTTCAAAATATTCTTAGCATTATGAAATAAGACAAACCATAACAAAAAGGTCAGCTCGTAATGAACTGACCTTTAATTCTTTTTAATACATTATGCCTTTAAGCCTTTATCCTTTAAAATCTTATCAATTTTAGCTGAAGAATCAAGAAGCGATGAAACAGACATATCATGATTGAGTGTATCAAGGAAATAAGCAATATACTTTGAAAGCTCAACCGATTCATACCATTCTCTTGAAAGGAGTTCCGGAGTCTGATAAACACCGTTTGTTGTAAATACTTTTTCAATTGTTCCTTCCTCATAAGCTTTATCAAATACTTCAAGACCGCTTGAGAAAAGGCCGAATGTTGTGCAAACAAAAATTCTGTTGGCACCAAGCTGCTTAAGCTTTTTAGCAACCTCAAGCATGGATTCACCCGAAGAAATCATATCGTCAACAACGATAATATCCTTGCCCTCAACAGAATCTCCCAGATACTGATGCTCAACAATCGGGTTTCTTCCGTTAACAACTCTTGTATAATCTCTTCTTTTATAGAACATACCAAGGTTGATTCCAAGCTGCGTTGCAAAGAAAATGCATCTGTTCATTGCGCCCTCATCAGGGGAAATAACCATAAGGCTGTCTTTATCAACCTTTAAATCAGGCGTTGAATTAATAAGAGCCTTAATCATCTGGTATGTCGGCATAACATTTTCAAAGGATTTATGCGGAATGGAATTCTGCACTCTCTGGTCATGCGCATCAAATGTAATTATGTTTTCAACACCAAGATGAACAAGCTCCTGCAAAGCCATTGCACAGTCCAGTGATTCACGGCTTGAACGCTTGTGCTGACGGCCTTCATAAAGCATTGGCATAATAACGGAAATTCTTTTTGCCTTTGATGATGCAGCAGAAATAACTCTTTTTAAATCTGCAAAATGATCATCGGGAGATTTCGGAACCTCCATGCCGTACATTTTATATTTAACATTGTAATTGAAGCAATCCGTAACGATGTATAAATCATAGCCTCTTACAGAATCGTTAATAACGGCCTTGCCCTCGCCGCTGCCGAAACGCGGATTGGAAATATCTATCAAAAAGGAATCTCTCTGATAGCCATAGAAAGCAATTGAGCCCTGATGCTCTATTGCCTGTTCCTTTCTCCATTTAACAAGATAGCTGTCTATCTTGTCTGCAAGAACCTCGCAGCCGGGCATTGCAATAATACCAAGCGGACCATATGGAATGGATTCTATATTTTCTGCTGTTAATCTTGCCATTGTTTTGTCCTCCTCAAACAGTTTGTGCTGTTATTTTACAATATTAAGCTTTGTTTTGCAAATATATATTGAATATTTAACTAAATTGTCACTAATTTGGGGAATACGTCAGCAACAAGACTGTTTTTTATGTGGTTGACTTACTGCTTTTGAAATGTTATACTGTATTTGCGGAACAAATTTTATATAAATTGTCTTTATCAAAGGTATGTATTTTTGTTTTCGGTAAAAATGCATGCTCTTATTTAGCATACTTTAGGTAAAGGCTATATGAATTTGTTTCGCGACAGTTTGGAGCTGTGCGTTTTTCATGCGTGGCTTCGGCTGCGCATTTTTTATTTTATGGAGGTAAATTTATGGAAACCAAAGGAAAAGTTACCGCAGTGAAAAAGGTGCTGAGTCTTTTGCTTGCTGTTGCAATGCTGTTCAGCATTACGGCAGGCATTGAACTGTCAGCTTATGCTGCTGCAAGCGGAGATTATGAGTATGAAATCCTTGATGACGGAACAGTTGAAATCATCGAATACTCCGGCTTTGCAAAGAATCTTACTATACCAAGCACTATTGCCGGTAAAACAGTAAGCAGTATAGGTGACATGGCATTTTCAGGATGCGAAAGCTTAACAAATGTAGCAATTTCGGGCAGTGTTACAAGCATTGGTGATGGGGTGTTCTTTTATTGTGAAAGCTTAAAAAGCATTACTGTTGATGAAAGCAATAAAAACTATTCATCGGCAGATGGTGTTTTATATAACAAGAACAAAACAAAATTAATTGTATATCCTATCCAAAAAGCTGATACGGCATTTGCAATACCAAATAGCGTAACAATTATTGATGAGGCTGCTTTTTTCCTGTGTGGAAACTTAACAAATGTAACAATACCAAACAGTGTTAAAACCATCAGTGACGCAGCATTCGCCTATTGCGATGGTTTGAAAAATGTTACGATTCCTAACAGTGTAGCAACTATCGGTGAAGCTGCTTTTTCCGGTTGTGTAAGCTTAAAAAGTATAACAATTCCGGGCAGTGTTACAAGCATTGGTGAAGGTGCATTTATTGAATGTGAAAGCTTGGCAAGCATTACCGTTGATTCAAGCAATAAAAATTATTCATCAGCAGATGGCGTGTTATATAATAAAAACAAAACAAAATTAATTATATATCCTGTCAAAAAAACTGCTGCTTCATTTACAATCCCGAATGGTGTGGCAAATATTGCTGAGGCTGCATTTTTCAGCTGCGAAAGCTTAACAAAGGTAACAATACCAAGCAGTGTTAAGAGTATCGGCTACGGAGCATTTGCCTGCACAGGCTTAACAAGCGTAACAATACCAAGCAGTGTAACAAATATTGACGAGCTTGCGTTTGGAGGTTGTGTGGATTTAAAAAGCATAACAATTAACAATAAAAACACCACAATCGGCGATGCTGCTATTGATGAATATACAACAATCTATGGCTATAAGGGCTCAACAGCAGAAAGCTATGCAAAGGAATACGGCAATAAATTTGTTGCTTTAACGCAATTATCTGCACCAACACTGAAAGTATCCGTAAATGCAAATGGTTCATTCAAGCTGTTCTGGAATAAAGTTTCGGGAGCAGAAAAGTATGAACTTTATATCAAGCAGGCAGATGGAAGCTATAAGCTTATGAAAACCACAACGGCAACGAGCTTTACAACAGCAACTGCCGCATATGGCAAGCAGTATTCCTATAAAATGAGAGCAGTAAAAGGCAATACGAAATCTGCATATAGTAATGTTGTAAATGCAAAGAATACAAAGAAGCTTCAGACACCAAGTGCAAAGGTAACTGTAAATGCAAATGGTTCGTTCACCTTATCCTGGAACAAGGTTGCAGGAGCAACAAGGTATGGTATCTATATGCTCGGTGCTGATGGAAAATACAGCTGGATAAAATCAACTTCAGCCACAAGCTGGACAACAGGAACAGCGCAGTACGGGAAGAAATATACATACAAAGTGTTTGCGGTAAATGATAACAATAAGTCAGTTGCTTCAAACTTCAGCAGTGCATTCAGCGCAACAAATAATAAGAAATTACAGACACCGTCATTAAAGGTGGCAGTAAACAAGAACGGTTCGTTTAAGCTTTCATGG
>DESD01000041.1:0-50592 GCA_002361935.1 Ruminococcaceae bacterium UBA3323
TTTCTATAAACTTCAAGTGCTTATTTTACAACAAACTGAAATATATATCAACATTTTTTTATTAAATATTCTTTAATATTTTACTGAAAATAAATGAAAAGCTGATTTCCCCGATATCTTTATCCGATTTTAAATAAACTGTTTTTATAACTTCATCACCGGATTTCAATATTATTGTACCCAATTTATCCCCTTTATTAATCGGAGCAGTCATTTCATCATTTATTTCATAAGTATATTCAATTTCACCGCTGCCCTTCGCAACCAATATCTTTTCTGCATCAGCCAATGACGGAGAAATGCTTTTTTCTATGCCGTTTTTAATTTTCACATCGGTTATCTTGGATTTGTCAAACTGCGGCTCAACCAATTCATAATTTGCAAATCCGAAATCAAGCAGATTTGTTGCACTGTCAAACCTTTCATCACTTGTTTCACAACCGAGAACTACCGAAACAAGACGCATACCATCCCGTTCCGCCGTTGCACAAAGACAGAAGCCTGCATTTGAGGTTGTTCCCGTTTTAAGCCCTGTTATTCCTTTATATGTATTCACAAGCTTGTTGGTATTATTCAGCTCGGTTTTACCGTTTCTCAGGCTGTCAAGCCATATGGATGTATAATTCTTAACTGCTTCGTGCTTCATAACCTCTTTTGCTATAACGGCAATATCATAAGCACAGGAATAATGATTGGTTACGGTATCGTCAAGACCTGTGCAGTTTTCGAAATTGCTGTTTTCAAGACTGAGCTCCTTTGCTCTGTCATTCATCATCTTAACAAAGCCCGTATCTGAACCTGCAATGAATTCTCCGAGCGCTGTGCAGGCATCGTTTGCCGATGCAACAATCACCGCCTTCAACAGCTCATCCACAGTCATTTTTTCACCAACCTCAAGCCAGATTTGTGATCCGCCCATTGCAACTGCATTTTCTGATGCGGCAACACTGTCGGTTAAAGCTATTTTTCCGCTGTCAATTGCTTCAAGCACCAAAAGAATGCTCATAACTTTTGTAACAGATGCAGGAGAACAATGCTCATAAGCATTCTTTTCATAAATTATATCCCCGGTATCAATACACATCAGGATTGCCGATTTAGCTTTTTCAATGCTTTTTTCTTCCTTTTTTTCCTCCGTTTCGGCAAAACAGGGAATTACTCCAAGCATTATCAACGCAAAAGAAAGTACAAAAATCATAATTTTCCTCATAAAAATCACCACTATATCTTATTCATTTATTATTGTAATAATAACGAAAACTTGTTATAATAAATTAATTATTTTTGGAGAAACAATTATG
Organism: Ruminococcaceae bacterium UBA3323; assembly: GCA_002361935.1. GTDB lineage: Bacteria > Bacillota > Clostridia > Oscillospirales > Acutalibacteraceae > Eubacterium_R. The sequence continues at coordinate 1,302 of DESD01000041.1, forward strand.
AAAGCTGCATTTTACACCCTTGGCTGCAAGGTTAATCAAACAGAAAGTGAATATATGGCGGAGCTATTGGCTAAAGCGGGATTTGAAATCGTTTCGCCGAATGAGGAAGCTGATTATTACATTATTAATTCCTGCACCGTTACATCAACTGCCGACCAGAAAACGCGCCAGAATGTCAGAAAGTTTAAAAGAAAGCATCCGGATTCCGCTATCATTTTAACCGGCTGTATGCCCCAGGCTTTTCCGAAGGAGGCCGAAGAGCTTGCCGAAGCAGATATTGTTTTCGGAAATAAAAACGACGGCGATATTCTGAGCTTAATCAACAGATATAATATAGAAAAACAAAGAATTCTTGCAATCAGTGAGCATAAAACAGGAGATGCATTTGCAAAATGCTCTATCAGCAAATTCAGCGACAGAGTACGTGCATTTGTAAAAATTGAGGACGGTTGCGACCGTTTCTGTTCCTACTGCATTATTCCGATGTCACGAGGAAGAGTGCGTTCAAAAAGCCTTTCGGTCTTGAAAGAAGAAATTGATATTCTTGCAGAAAACGGAATAAAGGAAATTGTTTTGGTAGGTATCAATCTTTCTGCGTATGGAAAAAATGAAGATTTCAATATAGTTGATGCTGTTAAAATTTGTGCCCAGAATGAAAATATTATGAGAATCCGCCTTGGCAGCCTTGAGCCTGATCATATTACAGAGGATATCGTTTCCGAACTCAGTAAAATAGATAAATTCTGCCCACAGTTTCATATTTCACTGCAAAGCGGATGTGACAAAACATTAAAGAATATGAACAGACATTACAGTGCTGAGGAATACAAGCAGCTCTGCCGCCTGCTCAGGAACACGTTTACAGACGCTTCCATCACAACAGACGTTATGGTTGGCTTTCATGAAGAAACAGAAGAAGATTTTTATGCCAGTCTTAACTTTGTTAAGGAAATCCGATTTGAAAAGGTTCATGTATTTCCGTACTCCCGGCGTGAGGGCACAAATGCATCCAAAAAGGGAGACAGTGTAAGCAAAAGGGAAAAAGAACGCAGAGCCGAAATCATGATAAATGAAACCGAAAAAATCAGAAAGGAATACTTTAATTCACTTATCAGTAAAACAGTTTGCGTTCTTTTTGAAAACGAAGCAGAACAAGGTATTTATCAGGGATACACAAAAAATTATATTCCTGTAAGGCTCTCATCCGACAAAGATATTATCGGAAAGGAAATCAATGTTCTTATAACAGAAACAGCCGATGAATACTGCATTGCTACATTACATCCCTGATATTTTTAACTTCTTCGACAACGGAAGGCGTTTCCTTATCCGTTAGATAACTGTAGGAATAGATATAGAAACCGCTTACATTTTCAAGCTGGCCGAGATAAGAAATCTGCCTTGAAATAACATTATGGTTATCTTTAAATTCATTTATGGCATAATCCGTATCCGATGAGGCAAATTTATCCTCCTGCCCCGATTTATAAAGCGGCAGTCCGACATAAAGCCTGCAGCTTGTGGTAAGTTCTGCCCAGTCCTTGGCTGTTTTTGTAAAAGGCTGTGCTTCGTTATAAAAGCCAAAATAAATCTGGGGGCATATGTAATCTACAAAGCCCTCCTCCGTTGCCCAGCGTTCAACATCAGCATAAAGATTCTCATAATTTGCAGATAGTTTCGATTGTGGGCTGATGCCAAATTCAACCGAAGAATTTATTTTTTTAACAGCCGAATAAACGGATTGAACCATATCGGATACATTTTCTCTTCTCCAGTCGGAAAGAGAAAGATCTCCCCCACCCTTTACATAAGCATTGTATTCTGCTTTATCAACATCCTTGCTTTTGGAAGGATAAAAATAATCATCAAAATGAATTGCATCAACGGCATAGTTTTCAACGATTTCCTTAACACCATTTACTATCAGAGTTTTTACATCGCTTGAAGCAGGATTAAAATATATTTTATCATCAATATATACATTTGTTTTTTTGTCTTTGCTGTTATACCATTCCTTAGCAATATTATTGTCGGATAATTCGTCAATTTCTTTTGCCTGGCTTACTCTGTATGGGTTAATCCACGCTTCAATTCTGAGCTTTAGGCTATGAGCAACATTAACCATAATTTCAAGCGGATCATATTTCAGTTCGCAGCCCTGCACACCGAAACAATACTTTGAAACAGGAAAATAATCCGATTTATAAAATGCATCGGCACACGGCCTTACCTGCACGGTGACGGTATTAAAGCCATCGGATTTGATTTCTTTAAAAGCAGATTTCACCGCTTTCTCAAATTCTTTTTCTGTTTTGCTGTTTGTTGTTAGCTTTTCAAGCTCAAAATACGTTATCCATACGGCTTTAACATAAACAGCATTAACAGGCTCATCCTTATCAGCCTGTGTTCCGCCCTGAACGGAACAGCCGCATAACAGTAAAATCAATGTAAACAAACAAATAAATATCTTTTTCATACTTGACACTTTCCTTTAAATTTGTAAAAATAATAATAGAATGAATTAAGGTGATACTATGGAATACAGATTGGGAACAGGCTTAAAAATCAAAGACAAGGGCGAAACCGTATCTCTTGTCTGCCCGAAATGCGAAGAAACGGTTCATTTTCATCTGTTTTCAAATATAGAAAACAGACTGAATGCGAAATTTCCGTTTATAAAATCAAATCATGTTTATTTTCTTATTTGCCCTAAATGTGCATCCGTTTTTACGGTTGATGAAGCAAAAGGCGAAAGTTTTGATAAAGGCGAAAAGCTTTCCATAGGAAATTTTGATTTTAAAACGCTTAAGGAATTTAAAAATGGAAACAAATAAGCTGATTTTTGCATATTTCGCTTTTATCAGCATTCTGACTGCTGCCATAACAATTATTGATAAAATAAATGCTAAAAACGGAAGCCGGCGTGTTCCTGAAGATTTTCTGCTTACCTTAGGGCTTCTTGGAGGTTCAGTTTCGGAATACATAACAATGAAGCTAATCCGTCATAAAACAAGACATAAGAAATTTATGATCGGGCTACCCGTTTTAATCATAATTCAGATTGCTTTCATTGCGGGATTGTGGATATATACACAAAGAGGGTGAATTCACCCTCTTTTACTTTTTTAAAGAATTATGCATATCAAGCCGCTGCAGCCCTCATTAATAACTCTTTCAATCGTTTCTCTGAACTTGTTTCGTGCATCATCCGGCATTCGCTCAAGCTTACCGTGAAGCCCCTCGTTGACAAGCTCGTGAAGCGACTTTCCGAAAATATCGGTTTTCCACAAGTCAGCGGGATTTTCTTCAAACTCACGAAGAAGATACATAACAAGCTCCTGCGACTGGCTTTCACTGCCCACAATAGGTGCAACCTCGGTGTATGTATTGCATTTTATCATATGAATGGATGGTGCCTGCGCCTTAAGCCTTACGCCGTATCTGCCGCCCTGCTTCATAATTTCAGGTTCCTCAAGTGTCAACTCTTCAATATCGGGCATAACAATACCGTAGCCTGTTCTGTCCACCTCTGAAAGAGCTGCAGAAAAACGCATATATTTATTTCTTATAGCTGTGAGCTCTATAATTTCCTTCATAAGCTCTTTTTCGTTATGAATGGTAACATTGCATTCCTTGGATAAAATGGAGTAAAAATAGCTGTTGTCAATGGATATTTTAATGTTTACACTGCCGTCGGATAAATCCAGATTTGAAATATTCAGGCTTTCTATATCCGAATTATCCGCAAGTCTGTCTGCAAACTGCTTAACGCTTCTTATATTGCTTACATCATTGCAGCATTCCTTTACGGATGTAAACAGCTTTGTTTTAAGCTCATTATCTGAATCAAGGCTTTTTATCCATGAAGGGAAATTGAGCGAAATGCTTGAAACAGGAAATTCATAAAGCACTCTTTCAAGAATTGCGTTAATTTCTTCCTCGTTAAGATCAAGACAGTTAACCGGCATAACGGGAACATTGTATTTTTCGCTCATGGAAGCACAAAGCGAAAGTGCTTCTGCGGACTGCGGCTCAACGCAGTTCATAACAACTACAAACGGTTTATTGATTTCCTTTAACTCGTTGATTACTCTTTCTTCTGCCTCTTCGTATTCTTCACGCGGAATAGCACTGATTGAACCGTCTGTTGTAACTACAAGACCGATAGTTGAATGCTCATTGATAACCTTTTGTGTTCCGATTTCAGCCGCCATATTAAATGGTATTTCCTCAGGAAACCATGGTGTTCTTACCATTCTCGGCTGATCCTCTTCTATATATCCTACAGAGCTTGGAACAATATAGCCAACACAGTCTATAAGTCTTACCCTGAAATGAAGATTATCCTGCATGGAAAGCTCAATTGCCTCTTCCGGGATAAATTTCGGCTCAGTTGTCATTATCGTTCTGCCTGCCGCACTTTGCGGAAGCTCATCTCTTGCTCTTTCCTTCTGAAACTCTCCGTTGATTCTCGGAATAACAAGAGTGTCCATAAATCTTTTAATAAAGGTTGATTTTCCTGTTCTTACAGGACCAACAACTCCAATGTAAATATCGCCCTGTGTTCTTGATGATATATCATTATAAATGCTCAAATTATTCCCTCCTTACATTCCCGGAATTAAAAGAATACGCCTTGACTGAAGCACGTCATCCTTTAATTCATTTTCGGATTTAATCAATTCAACAGATGTTCTGAATTTCTTTGCAATATCCCAAAGCTGTTCCTGCTCTTTTGCAAAATAAACAACAAGTGCAGGAGAATCTGCCATCGGTGTATCAGAAACATTGATTTCCGTTAAAACGTTGAACGTTTTTTCCTCAAATTTTATTGCTGTGTATTCAATTAAATATCTTACACTTATCTGATTGGAGGAATTAATAACATAATCAAACGATTTAACATAAGTTGCTGAAAAATTGAAATTAAACACATCAATTTCCTTTTTCTGGCTTATAAATATCAGTTCGGATTTCTCGTTTCTGATAAAGGCGGTAAGTTCCAAATTCTTTCCGTCGCTTATATTAAGCGATAAATCCACTACCTCAACAATATTGATATTTTCAAATTCAAAGGTGCACTTATCATTGATAATATCCGAAACAACACTGCCGTTTGTGTTAAGATTAATCTTTGAAAATGTATTGCTTATCTCGTTATCTGTTGCATACGAATCTGTTGAAAGCTCCGTTTCAACTTTCCTAAAAACGGAAGCATTTATATTCACGTCGCCAAGAAGCTCTATCATTCTTAATTCATTGTTTTTATCTGCTTTTGGCTTAACATACATATTTCCGATATTAACATTTACTACGGCATTATCGCCCTCGTCAATATCATTTATATCAATAATTTTACTGATATTAACAGACTTTTCGCATTTTCGTATAATTTCATTTTCCGTATCTGTTGTATAAAGCAAAGAAAATTCGGCAGTTGCCTTAACAAGCATCTTATTTTTAATAATTTTTATTTCATCCGTATGAACGGTTGAAAATGTGTTAATAATTCTTTTTATAAATTCACTGTCTGACGGAATGACAGTATCTTCCTCAAATTCTGCTCTTGTATAAGCTGTTCCTACCAAGGAAAGATAATTGATTCTGTCTTTTCTAAGAAGCACCCGGGGCATGTCATCAATCATTTTTACCGGATTGCAGGCGCATACCTTTACATTAAGCGCAAAAGCATTATGTATATCAATTCTTCTTTGATTAATTACCCTGAAATTACTGTACTTATTCATAACAAATACATCAGCCGTAACATTTTCAAAGCCGCCTTCAATGTTTATCTGTTTCTGAAAATCCTCTTCAAAATCAGCAGTTGTTAAACAGGAGGTTGATTCACTTACATAGGTTAAATAAATTTTTGACTTTCCGTAAACAGTAAGCGTTCCGTTATTATAATCCGTGTTAATAACAAAGTTGTTTATGCAGCATCTTACAATTTTCAGCATATCATCATTGTATGCCATCAGATTTTCCTGAAAATCCAAATCCACATCAACGCACTTTGAAAAAACATTGCATTTCTCTTTGATTTCCCTTATGTTATTTTCCATAGCAGTACTCCTTCTTATCGGCAATAATCGCTTTATTGCCTTACTGCTAAAACATATGCGAAACAAGCTTTGAATATAACTAATCCAATTAAAATTCGTTGCCGGGAAAATTCACACAGAAAAAGCGCAGGATAAAAACTATCCTGCGCTTTTCTATGTCAGTTATTAACTTTCTTAATTTTAAATATCGCTCTCATAATTGGTGCCATAAACTTAGGTGGATTTATAATTACTACTTTCACAATCATTCCTCCAAGCTATTTTTTGCAGCAAATGATACCAAGGATGATTACTACAATTGAAAGAATTCTTATAAGCCAAGCTGTTGGAAGGCAAATTGCTATAACGCAGCCTGCACCAAACGCAATCCACAAAAAATCCCTGCGGCACATCTTTTTCATAATAGTAAACACCTCTTTTGCTGCATTTACTATATACTATGTAAAAGATTTTTAATCGTTACTCTGAATTAAAAGAATTGTTCCTTTACGAACTGAAATGGCAGCAGGACATCCCTTAAAGCAATTGCTTTGGGCATACTGCTCACATGGCTTCATATCCGTATTATCAAGCTCATAATAAGCACCTTTAATAGAAAGCCCGGAAACATCACCGAGAAAAGCAAACAGCGAAAAATACCTGTACTCACTGTCATCAATAATTATTTCATTTTGAACAAGCTGAAGCTTGTTTTGTCTGTTGATAATAGAGCATTTAACATTATTCTTTCTGCAATAATCAAGACAAAGCATATTTGAATAATTATGGTCTGCCCTGTTTCCGATTGCACAGAAAATTTCAATTTCTTTAAATCCAAGCTCAACTGCATTTTTTACACAATAAAAGGTGTCCGTAAAATCCTTTTCAGCAGGAAGCTTCATGATTTCGGTATCAACATCGGGAATCGGCGAAGAATCAAAATCTCCTATAATCAAATCGGGAATTATATTAACTTCGATACATTTTAAATAGCCAGAATCTGCAGCAATTATGTAAGCCTCATCGTTTAGTTTTTTCTTAAGAAAATCAAAATCATTATCGGGTGCACCCGAAACAATGCTGCATTTTACTTTTTTATTTCCCATTCCTTTATATCCTTAACATCGTTATACATCTGAATATAGCTATCGTGACGACTTTTCTGAATTTCTCCGTTTTCTACTGCACTGCATACCGCACAGCCTTTTTCATTTATATGTGAACAGGTTGAAAACTTACACTGCCCAAAATATGGTTCAAATTCCCTGAAGCACTCAAATAAATCGTCCTTCAGTATTCTTTCGCACTTTTCAAAATCAAGCGAAGAAAAGCCCGGAGTATCCGCAACATATCCTCCGCAAACCTTAAACAGCTCCGAATGACGGGTTGTATGCTTCCCTCTTCCCAGCTTTTTACTTGTTTCCCCTGTTTTTAGGGTAAGTTCTTTATCAATTGAATTGAGAAGTGAAGATTTACCGACACCCGTATTACCTGTGAAAGCCGATATTTTGCCCTTTAAAAGGCTTTTCACCTCTTCTATGCCCCGCATATCAACATTGCTGCACTCAACGGTTTTAAAGCCGGAGGCTTTGTATATTTTCGCATAACGTTTATAGCTATCATCTACATCAGTTTTAGTTATAATAATAATCGGTTCGATTTTTTTATACTCAGCTATTGCAATCAGCTTATCAATAATAAAAGTATTGATGCCGGGATCAACAATTGAAGAAACAATAAAAAGCTGATCTAAATTTGCAAGAGGAGGCCGAACAAGAGAATTTTTTCTTGGTAAAATGGCTTCTATTCTGTTTTCGGCATTTTCATTCACGGAAAATTTCACGTCATCTCCGACTAAAGGTGATAAATTCAGTTTTCTGAAATTTCCGCGAGCCTTACACTCATAAACAGTCTCGGCGGTTTCCACATAATAGAAACCGCCTATACCTTTAATTATTTTTCCGTTTATCATATATTATTGTTGTGCCCCTTGATTGTTGTTGGAACTGTAGCTGCTGAAATCAAACATAACTTCCTTGTTGTCTTTATCAACATTAATTATTGATTTCTGTGTTTCATTAAAACTTGAAAGCAGCACTTCAATCTCAATCTTGGAGTCTGCCTCAGCTTCCACAGGGAAGCTGGCTGTTGTACCGTCAAGTCTTACACGGGAGGAACTATTCTGCGTTCCGTCTACATAAATAATTACATTATCATAAACATAATCGCTGTTATCTCCGTAAACAGCAGGCAACAAAACATTAACAAGCACCTTATAATCAACAGGCGCTTCCGTTGTTGTAATACCGGTTGATACAGTAAGGGTTATTTTAGTATCTTCTTTAAGGAAGTTCCCCTCAGTCTGTGACTGAGCAATAACGGTATCCTTTGGCTTCGGACTATCCTCTGTTTTAAAATACAGATTGTTAAAACCGGATTTTTTCAGAAAAGAAACTGCATCGTCCTTGCTTAAATTAACAACATTCGGCATTTTGATGTTCTGAACAGCGGTTGTTGTAGGACCGGTTGAAACAAAAACCGTAATTAAGGTATCCTTTGATACATAAGAATTCAGCTTCGGCTCGGTGTAAATTACATTGCCCTCTTCCACAGAGTCACTGTCAACCTTTGCAAATTTAATATTTGTCAAGCCCTCCTGAGAAAGCCTTTGCTCGGCTCTTTCCTGTGTAAGGCCAACAACATTGGGAACAATAATGTCCTCAATCGACTGTGCAACAGTCAGTGTTACAGTAGTTCCTGCCATTACTCGTTCTTCGGCAGCAGGATTCTGTGCAATAATTGTTCCGGGCTCATAATCACTTGTTTTTTCAAACGCCGAAACGAAATTAAAATCATACTCCTTGTTTGAAATAACTTCATCATAAGACATACCAACAAAGTTATCAAGCTTTATTGAATTCTTGCCGACACCCTTGGTGAGTATCAGAACAAGAGCAACAATTGCAACAGCAAGAATAACCAAACCGCTTATTGTTGCAACAATCATTTTCTTTTTATTCTTTTTTTCCAATGCTGCATCCACCGCATCCGTTTCATTACTATCGGATATAAATTCATCATTTCTGATAAATTTAGTAGGCTGCTTATCAACAGCATATGAATAATCAAATGTTGCATTCGGATTTGAGCTGACCTCTTCAAGATCAAGCAGCATTTCCGTTGCTGTCTGATATCTTTCAAGCGGATTTTTCTGCATGGCATGAACGCATATCTGCTCAAGTCCGATAGGGATATCCGGATTTATATCCGTAACTCTTTTGGCGGTATTCTTAACCTGCATAAGTGCAACGGAAACTGCGCTGTCACCCTCAAATGGAACTCTTCCGGCAAGCATTTCATAAAAAACTACGCCAAGAGAATAAATATCGGCTCTTTCGTCTGTAGGCTTTCCCTGTGCCTGTTCGGGAGAAATGTAATGAACCGAGCCGATTGCGTTTTCCGTTAAGGTTTCCGTCTGCGTTCTTGCAAAACGGGCAATGCCGAAATCCGTTACTTTAATATCACCTGTCTGAAGCAGCATAATGTTCTGCGGCTTAATATCCCTGTGAACAATACCTTTATCATGGGCATGCTGAAGAGCTTTAAGAACCTGCGAAATGAAGAACACGGCATCATTCCATGTAATTCTTCCCTGCTTCTGAATATACTCCTTAAGTGTAATTCCGTCAACATATTCCATAACTATGTATTGAATTCTGTCGCCGAAACTAACATCATAAACCTTAACAATATTCGGATGAGATAAAACTGCAATTGCCTTGGATTCATTCTTAAACCTTCTTACAAATTCATCATCGTTTGCAAATTCATCCTTCAATATTTTCACGGCAACGATTCTGTCATCAACATTATCATAAGCCTTATAAACAACAGACATTCCGCCAACGCCTATAATTTCGTGAATTTCATATCTGCCGTCTAATCTTTTTCCAACATAATTTTCCATAAGCACTCCCGATTATTTTGAGATAGCAACAACCGTTACATTGTCTCCGCCGCCGTTATGATTTGCTTTTTTTACAAGTCTGTCTGCAAAAGCATAATACTTTCCGTCCTGAACCTCATTTATCATTTCATCGTCTGAAACGTAATTTGAAAGCCCGTCGGTACAAAGTATCAATACATCCTCATCATTAAGCTCCACTTCATCAAAATCAACATCAATTATTTTTTCAGCACCAATGGCTCTTGTTATTTTATTCTTATTCGGATGATGCTCCGCTTCTTCCTTCGTTATTTTTCCGATATCAACAAGCGTTTGAACATAGCTGTGATCCGTTGTGATCTGGCTGAGCCTGCCGTTATATATATAAGCACGGCTGTCGCCTGCATGTGCAATAAATGCATAACCGTTTTTTACAATTGCACATACAACGGTTGTTCCCATTCCTCTTAATTCCGGATCGGCTTCCGCCATATCATAAACTTCCATATTAGCGGCCGTTAATGCAGAATCAAGCATATTTCTTATAGAGGAATCCCGCATATTTTCTCTGTATGAAGCATTGATTTTATCGCTTATTACTTTAACGGCAAGAGCCGAAGCAATATTCCCTCCTGCGTGACCGCCCATACCGTCACATACAATTGCCCACGCAACCTCATCCGGAAATTCGCCTACAGCATATGCGTCCTGATTGGAAGATCTTACAATGCCTTTATCTGTTTTAGCAACAATTTTCAATTACTTCACCTCGTTTCTTTTTCTTCGGAGCTGACCGCAGGAAGCATTTATATCGCTTCCGAGCGTTCTTCTTATTGTAGCATTAATTCCATTATTTTTCAATACATCGGCAAATCTGTAAATGTTTTCTTCACTGCTTCTTATATTTCCCCGCTCTGCAACATCATTTACGGGAATCAAATTAACATGGCAAAGCATGCCGTGAAGTCTGTCTGAAAGCTCTTTTGCACATTCAAAGGTATCATTTACATTGTTTATCAGCGTATATTCAAAAGATACTCTTCTGTTTGTTTTATTTATATATTCCCTGCAAGCTTTAATAACAGCATCTATTCCCCATTTGTGATTTACAGGCATTGTGCGGCTTCTGATTAAATCATTGGGAGCATGAAGAGAAATGGTTAAAGTAATCGGCAATTCTTCGTTCATTAAGTCATAAATCCTCGGAACAATGCCGCACGTTGAAAGAGTTATATTTCTCATGGAAATATTAAGCCCGTTTTCATTATTGACATTATGCAGAAATTTAATAACATTTTCATAATTATCAAGCGGTTCACCGATTCCCATTAAAACAATATGAGAAATTCTGATGTTTAAATCTTTCTGTGCACAATGAAGCTGGCTTTCTATTTCTCCTGCTTCAAGATTACGTTTAAAGCCTGCAAGAGTTGAGGCGCAGAAAGTGCATCCCATTTTGCATCCTACCTGGCTTGAAACACAAATCGTATAGCCGTATTTATATTTCATTACAACAGACTCAATATATTCGCCGTCATATAATTTAAAAAGATATTTAACCGTTTCATCAAGGCCAGAAACATATTTTTGCTCTATTCTGCAATCGGAAATAAAATAAGCTTCAGCCAGCCTTTTTCTTAAATCCTTAGAAAGATTAGTCATTTCCTCAAAGGAAGAAACGCCGTATTTATGAAGCCACTCATAAATCTGTCCGGAGCGAAACCTTGGCAGTCCGAGAGCAAGTATTTCACTGTTCAGTTCATCAAAGCTTAAAGATTTAATATCCCGTTTCATTTAGTTCCTCTCGATTATTGCATAAAAAAATCCATCTCCGCCGTTTTCGGACGGAAAAGTTGTTACACTTTCCAAAACAGAAAAGCCCGAATTCTCCGAAACAAATTTTTCAACAACCTTTTCATTTTCACGCTTATTCAGCGTGCAGGTTGAGTAAAGCAGTCTGCCGCCTTCTTTTAAATATTTTGAAGAAGTATTCAGAATTTCAAACTGCAGATCGGGCAATTCCTTTATACTGTCCAAATCTTTATAGCGGATTTCTGGCTTTCTTCGAATGATTCCGAAACCGCTGCAGGGAACATCGCATATAATTTTATCAGCACGCGGAAGCGCTGAATGAAATTCCGTTCCGTTATTCATCATAGCAGTAATGGACGTTAATCCAAGCCTTGCAGCTCCTTCTTTAATCAGATTTACTCTATGCTCATGAATATCAAATGCATAAATTTTTCCTTTATCGTTCATAAGCGATGCAGCTGTAAAAGCCTTTCCGCCGGGAGCAGAACAAATATCAAAAACGACATCATTTTCATCAAATCCAAGCGCCTTAACGGCATTATAGCAGGATAAATCTTCTATATGAAACAGTCCGTTCTGAAAAGCACGGCACTTTTTCAAATCAAAGGAAGACTTTATAACAACCAAATCACTGAATATCTCGCCGTCTATACCGTCACAATTCAGCTCATACAAAAGCTCATCTGCATCTGCAAAAATCTTGTTAGGAACAGCAAATACAGGTGCACTTTCATTTAAAGATGGCAAAAAGGCGTCAACCGTTTCTTTTCCGTATGCCTTATACCACATATTAATAAGGTGATGCGGAACGGAATATTTTACACTTATATCCGCTAAATTCTCAATATCCAATCTATTTCTGTCTGCATTATGTAAAACAGCATTAATCAGCTTTGAATAATAAGAAAGTCCATTCCTGTTTGCAAGTTCAACACTTTCATTAATGGCTGCACTTGACGGCACCTTGTCCATAAAGTAAAGCTGATAAACACCCATTCTCAATATAACAAGTATCTTGGGCTTAGGCTTTTTACAAAATTCCGAAATAATGCTGTCTATTGTAATTTTTCTTTCAACAACTCCGTAAACAAGCCTTGTTATGAATGATTTTCCCTCGCTTATTTCTGATACAGCGCTGTCAATCGCTATATTTGAATATGCATCATCATAAAAGATTTTATACAGAGTTTCAAAAGCTATCTGTCTTGAACTCTTCATTATCTTTTCCTATTTGCCAGAATGAACAGTCTTAACAGAGTTGCAAGAGCAGAGGCAAGGGCAGCAACATAGGTTAACGCAGCAGCCGTCAGCACCTTTTTTGCCCCCTGATATTCTTCTGCAGCCAAAAATCCGTTGTCCTGAATGGTTCTCAGTGCTCTTGAAGAGGCATTGAATTCAACAGGAAGGGTTATAAGCTGAAATAATGCAACTGCACCATAAAGAGCAATACCGATATAAACCAGCGGATCAAATGCGAAGAAAAAGCCAAGTAAAGCAAGAGGAATTCCGGCAGTTGAACCGATATTTGTTAAGGGAATAACCATATTGCGGATTTTAAGCGGAAAATAGCTTTCTGCATGCTGGCAGGCATGACCTGCTTCATGACAGGCAACGCCTACAGCGGCAATACTTTTGGAATCAAAAACATCTTCAGAAAGGCAAATTTCCTTTGTTCTCGGATTATAATGATCCGTTAAGCTGCCCGAAATCCGTTTTATCTTAACATCGGTAATCCCATTGAGCTGTAAAAGCCTGTATGCAGCTTCAGCACCTGTTAATCCCCTTGCGTTTCTGATTTGACTGTATTTATTAAAGCTTGACTTAACTTTAGACTGACAGATAAGTGCAAAAATAAACACAGGAATCATAATAAAACCCGTAAGATAGTATGTTAAATAAGTTCCCATTTCATTCACAAGCCTTTCTTTTTGCTAATTCTGTGTCAATATGATCAACAGATTGATGAATCATGTAATTCTCCGATAAACTGACCAATTTCTACTTTATTCCCTGCCAAAAAAGATTTGGCATCCATTCTTTTTTTTCCGTCGGGCTGCAGTTCAATAATGTCAATACATCTGCCGTCTCCGCAGGAAACCGTAATAACATTTTTAGTATTAACAATTTTTCCTGCTTCATTGCCATTTTCCCGGCTTAAAACAGATTTGTGAATTTTAACGTTCTTTCCGTTTATAACAGTCGAAGCGCATGGCCATGATTGCAGCCCTCTGATTTGATTATGAATTTGAAATGCCGTTTTATTCCAGTCAATACTACTCATAGATTTATTAATCATTGCGGCATAGCCAAAATCGCCGTCAGGCTGAGGAACAGGATTTGTTTTTCCGTTTTCAATTAAATCAATTGTTTGCATAAGTGCATCAGCACCGATAACCGAAAGTCTGTCAAACAATTCTTCAGAGGTTTCATTTATATCAATCTCAGTTTCTTCGGTAAACAAAATATCGCCGGTATCAATTCCGATATCCATTTGCTGAACGCATACACCTGTCTTCTCATCACCGTTAAGCACAGCCCATTGAATAGGAGCAGCGCCACGATACTTAGGCAAAAGAGAAGCATGCACATTAATACAGCCATACTTTGGATAATCAAGAATACTTTTTGGCAATATTTTACCATAAGCAACAACAACCATTAAATCAGGGCTTAATGTCTTGATTGCTTCAAAAGCTTCTTCATTTTTTAAAGTTGCAGGCTGATAAACAGGAATATTATTTTCAACTGCCAAAGCTTTAACAGGCGGCGGTGTTAAAAGCTGCTTTCTACCAACCTTTTTGTCCGGCTGTGTAAAAACAGCCAAAACATTGCAGTTTTCACTTTTAATAAGCTTTTCAAGACATGGCACGGCAAAATCAGGGGTGCCCATAAAAACAATATTCATTAACCCTCAACAACTCCGTCAATAACTTTTGATGTAAATAAAATGCCGTCCAAATGATCAATCTCATGGCAGAAAGCTCTCGCCTTAAGACCTTCACCTGTAAATACCTGCCATTTACCCTCTCTGTTCTGCGCCTTAACCTGCACTTTCATAGGGCGAATCGTAGTGCCCCATTTGCCCGGGAGAGAAAGGCAGCCTTCCTGCTCTCTCTGTTCTCCCTCTTTAAGCGTTATTTCAGGATTGACGAGCTCCATAGGGCCATCCCCAACATCAATTACAACAACTCTTTTTAACATTCCAACCTGAACAGCAGCAAGCCCAACACCGTTTTCTTTATACATTGTTTCAAGCATATCATCAATAAGCGTTGCAAGCTTTTCATCAAACTTTTCAATTGTGCGGCTTTTTTTGCTTAAAATAGGATCTCCTACTTTAACTATATTTCTTAATGCCATTTATATTCTCCTATATTAAATCATAAGGATTAAGATCAAGTGAAACTGATATATCCTTGTATTCCTTTATTTTACTGATTCTTTTCAAAATTTCATTAAACATTTTACGAACTGTTTTTGAATTTTTACATTTTACTGCAAGTCTGTAACGGTAATTGTTGCTTATCTTGCTGATTTTTGCAGGACTGGGCCCTAAAACAATAAGCTTTTCGCTCTTATAATCTCCGCTGTTCAGCTCAACAAGTGCATCAAAAAAAGCTTTTGCGCACATAGCAACCGTATTTTCATTTTCCCCTGTGAAAAAAGCTGAATATATATCGCAGAATGGCGGATAAGCCAATGCTTTCCTCAACGCAATTTCGGTTTTATAAAAGGATTTGTAATCCTGGTTTCCTGCATATTCTATAATCTGATTCAGCGGATTTACCGTTTGAATAACAGCTTTTCCGCTTGCATCACGGCGACCGCTTCTGCCCACCACCTGTGTTATCAGATCAAAGGATTTTTCCTGTGCCGTATAGTTTTCATCATAAAGCGAGTTATCGGCATTAACCACTCCCACAAGTGTAACATTCGGGAAATCAAGGCCTTTGGCAACCATCTGAGTACCGATAAGAATATCATAATCCCCATTTAAAAAAGCATCAAACAGCCTTTGATGGCTGAACTTTCCCGTTGTTGTATCCGCATCCATTCGCAAAACACGGGCAGTCGGAAAAAGAAATTTTAAAGAATCTTCAATTTTCTGTGTTCCGTATCCACTGTATCTGACACTGTTTTCCCCGCATTCAGGACAGGTATTATCCAATGGCTTTGAATATCCGCAGTAATGACACATAAGCCTGTTATTATTGCTGTGATAGGTTAAGCTTATACTGCAATTCGGGCATGTAATAACGTGGCCGCAGGAATTACACGCAATAAAAGTATTAAAACCTCTTCTGTTTATAAGCAATATCGTTTGTTTATTATGATCAAGGTTTTGCTGAATTAACTCTTTTAACGTATTAGAAATGGGTGATTTATTGCTTTTTGCCTCAGCCTTCATATCTACGGTTATAACCTGCGGCAGCCTTGCATCTCCATATCTTTCGGTTAATTCACATAATTTGTATCTGCCGTTTAAAGCGGCAGTATAGCTTTCTACGCTCGGCGTTGCCGATGTAAGCAGCAGCAATGCGTGATTGTATTTACATCTGAAATTTGCAACCTGCTTTGCGTGATACCGCGGAGTACGTTCGCTTTTATAAGTATGCTCCTGCTCCTCATCCATAATGATAAGCCCCAAATGATGAAGCGGTGCAAAAACAGCACTCCTTGTTCCGATAACAATATGAGCCTCTCCCCTGTCTGCACGTTTATATTCATCATTGCGCTCTCCCAGCGATAAGCCGCTGTGAAACACAGCAACGGCCTTTCCATAGCGCTTATGGAAAATGGAAAGCATCTGCGGCGTTAAAGCAATTTCAGGCACCATTACAATAACATCTTTGCCCATCGCTACGGTTTTATCAATAAGCTTAAGATAAACCTGCGTTTTTCCGGAACCTGTTACACCGTATAAAAGCCCTGTTCCTCCGCCGTTCCGAAGCATATCAGCGTAAGTATCATATGCATTTTTCTGCTGAGCGGAAAGACAGATTTCCTCTTTATTGCTGCATTCATCACGCAAATTATAGGGATTGCGATAAATTTCTTTATCATAAATTTCGCATATTCCGTATTTGACAAGGTTTTTAACTACAGCCTCACCAACCGAGCAGAATTCACAAACCTCGTTTACAGAAGCAGCACCTACATCAAAAAGCAGATTAACAACATTTTTCTGCTTAGATGTTAATTTAGGCATGCTTTCCTCATTTTCGACAACAAGCCTAACCATTCTTGTGCTTTTATCTCCCACCTTGTCAATCCCTCGGGGAAGCATTTGCTTAAGACATTCATAAGTAGTACAAAAGCATCTTTCCTTGAGCCACAGAGCAAGGGAAACCATTTCTTCGGATAAAACAGGTGTTTTTGAAGAAACAGAAGCTATTTCCTTTAAACCGCTGTTAATAGCCTCAAATATCTTAACCACAATGCCGTATCTTAAAACATTGCCCTTTCCGAACGGAACCTTAACTCTTGTTCCGATTGAAACAGAAGCTTCCAGCGGTTCGGGAACATAATAATCATAATCGGAATCATAATTAAAAAAAGTTTTTTCAACAGCAACCGTGGCAATAAGCCTATTCATCATTTTTCTGATTTGAGCTCATCCGGCTCATCAACAACATATTTTCCGTTCATAATATCGTCAATTGCAAGTGAAACTGTTTTGGTATCAAGCAATTCATCTCTTTTAACTGCTTCATCACGGATTTCCCTTGCTCTCTTAGCAGTACCTACAACGAGGCTGTATCTGCTGTTGCAATTCTTTAAAAGCTTCTTTAAATCTGGATTAAACATAATAATTCACATAACCTTTCTGTATTAAGCATTTCGCTTTTCTAATTCTTTATTTAAAATTTCATTTATTTCTTCAACGGCTTTATCAAGCTCGTTATTGACAACAACGTAATTAAATATGGCAGAAGATTTGATTTCTTCTTCGGCAATTTTAAGCCTGTTTAAAATTTGTTCTTCTGTTTCCGTATTGCGCTTTATAAGGCGTTTTTCAAGAGTTTTCATACTTGGAGGCATAAGAAATATGGAAACGGCATCGGGGCAATTTTTCATAACCTTCTGCGCACCCTTACGCTCAATAATCAAAAAACAGATTTTTCCGCTTTCCACCATATCCGAAGCATACTTTGCAGGTGTGCCGTAATAGCAGTTATTATAGCTGGCGTATTCAAGAAATTCATTTTTTTCAATCATTTCTTCAAATTGCTCCGTTGAAATAAAGAAGTAATTGATTCCGTCAACTTCACCCTCTCTTGGCTGTCTGGTAGTAGCTGAAACAGATTCACAAACATCATTTCTTATACTTGATATTTCATGAAAAACAGTGTCCTTTCCACAGCCGCTCGGCGCAGATAAAATAACCATCATTCCTTTTTTATTCATCACTAACCTCCGTGCCAAATCTTTGAGATATCTGTTTTAAATCCATATAAGATAAAACAACATTATCCGAATCAGTTATGATAACGCTCATTGTCTTTCTTCCGTGTGTTGCATCAATAAGATTACCATTTGATTTTGCCTCCTGAACAATTCTTTTAACAGGAGCAGATTCAGGACTTACGATTGAAATCACTCTGTCTGCATTAACAAGATTTCCGAATCCGATATTAACTAAATTCATAGTATCTCCTTATTCGATATTCTGTATCTG
Organism: Ruminococcaceae bacterium UBA3323; assembly: GCA_002361935.1. GTDB lineage: Bacteria > Bacillota > Clostridia > Oscillospirales > Acutalibacteraceae > Eubacterium_R. The sequence continues at coordinate 19,783 of DESD01000041.1, forward strand.
CTCACGGATTTTTTCGATTTCTGCTTTAATATCAACAACCTTGCGAGCAATTTCAACATCATTTGCTTTAGAGCCTATCGTATTTGCTTCACGGTTAATTTCCTGAACAAGGAAATCCATTTTTCTTCCGATTGCTTCCGTGCTTTCAAGGAAATTATTTAGCTGCTCAATATGAGAACGAAGCCTTACGGTTTCTTCGGCAACGGCAACCTTGTCTGCATAAACAGCAACCTCCTGAAGAATTCTGTTTTCATCAAGGGAAACATCTCCGAGAAGCTCGTGCACACGGGCAACAAGCTTATCATTATATTCCTTAACGGTTTCCGGGGAACGCTTCTCAACAAAGGAAACACAATCAAGAATAAACTGACCTCTTGAATAGATGTCTTCTTTCATCTTTGTGCCTTCTTTTTCACGCATCTCAATAAACTTGTCAACAGCCCTTTTTGCAACTGCTTTAACATCATTCCACAGTCTTTCCTCATCTTCCTCTGCTTTTTTTAGCACAAGAACATCAGGAAAATGGGAAATTGCAACTGTTCCGAAATCTTCCCTTAATCCGTATTCTCCGGAAAGCTCCTTAAGCGCTTTTACATATGCAGATGCAAGTGTATGGTTAATAACAACCTCTGCATTGTCCGTGTTCAAAGCTTCAATCGTAACAAAGCAATCAACCTTGCCGCGTGAAACTCTTGAATTGATAAATGATTTCAGCTTTTCTTCAAGGAAGCCGTATTGCCTTGGCATTCTGCAATTAAATTCAAAATATCTGTGATTAACAGACTTTAATTCAACGGTAATAACATAACCGTTGGCTTCGGCGGTTTCCCTGCCGAAGCCTGTCATTGATTTAATCATATTCACTGTTCCTTCAATTTATTTGAAAAACTCTTAGGCAACTACAGTCATTCAGTTTTTCATTAGGAATGATTATACTACTATCTTGTATTATAGGTCAATAATTTGTTAACATAATGTTAATAATATTCACAATAAATTAACAATTAATACAGTTCAGCAATTTTTTTTGCCTTCTCAGCAACCATATCCGCAAGATATTTTGGCTCCAGAACCTTAATATCCGTACCGTACTGCATAATCCAGCTTACAAGACCGTCGCTTACTGCAGCATTTATTGTAGTTTCAAAATGCTCAATATCAGATGCTCTTAAAGGAATTTTTGTGCCGAATCTGTCCATTATTTCTTCGCGGATTTCCAGGCTGCAAAGAAGTGTTACTTCATCAGTTTCACCGCTGAACATATTAAACATCTTTGCTGAGTAATCCGCCGAATCAAAAACATCATATTCACTGACTTCGGACACAGGACGCTGGGGATCTTCCAGAATTTCTATTTTCTTCATTCTGTCAAGTCTTAAATTGATAAGGTTATCATATTTTTTATTATTGCAAACAAGATAATAATGATCCTCTTTCCATATTAAAGCATATGGTGATACTACAAATGTTTTCTCGGTATAAGATTTCTTTTGCTCTTTATCAATATTTCTTCGTTTGTAAACAAATTTCACCTGCTTTTTTGCGCTTATCGCCTCATCAAGCCCGTTAATTATGTAATAAATCTCTTCATTATCGCATTTGTTTTCTCCACTGCAATAAACCTGAGATTTTAATGCCTTTGCCTGATTTAACGATAAAAGACTTTCCAGCTTTTCAGCAAGAACTGCCGTTTTCTTAGGTGTAATAAAACCTGCCGATGAAACGGCATCTATAAGAAGTCTGACCTCGGCAAGATCAAATCTTCTGTCTGCCATGGAAAAGCCTGCCCTTGGAGAACGCACAGAAAGAATATTACACCCCGTTTCATTAAGCGCTTTAATATCCGCATATATGCTTTTTCTTTCAGCCGAAATTCCTTTTTCATTAAGCATGGAAATTAACTCTGTTGTTGAAACCGGATGTTCTATATCCGAAAAATCCTCAAGATATTTATAAATTAATAACGTTTTAAGCTTTGACGTCTGCATAAAATTCACCTCAGATACATCTTAACACTTTTTTTCTATGTTTTCAACAATAGTACGAAAAATCGGTCCGCAGTCCGATGCACCGCTGGTTCCGTCCTCCGTCATAACAGCAATTGCATATCGAGGATTATCATAAGGATAAAATCCTGCAAACCAAGTGTACAGAATTTCCCTGTCCCCCTCCATTCTTCCGCTTTGCGCAGTGGAGGTTTTGCCGGCTGCTTGGTTATTGCAGTCCGCACTCCTGCCGGATCCGTCGGTTACAACATAGCGCATATATTCCCGGATTGTTTTCGCAGTATCTTCGCTCATTACCCTATGAGTTTCATTTTCATTGATTTCCGTAAGACTTCCGTTATCATCAACATCACCGAAAACAACCTTAGGCATTCTGTAAATCCCACCATTGGCAATTGCGGCAATAACTGACGAAAAATGGAGCGGAGAATCCGTAAGCTTTCCCTGTCCGAAACCAAGAAGTGCAAGCTGCCCTTTTGACTGCAGATCATCCGAATCGGGAAAATTTCCGTTGCACACATCCCATCCGTCATATAAAGAATTTATTTCGCCAAAGCCTAACTTCTTTGACATTTCGCTTATTTTTTCAGAACCAAGCTTCAATGCAAGCTCAACAAAATAGCAGTTGCAGGAATTTGCCAGGGCTTCTTTTATTGTCTGTACACCATGCTTTTTATTCTTTTGGCAGGTAAATGTCGTATCGCCAACCGTAACCTTACCTTTGCACTCATAAGTTTCATTCATATTATTTTCAAGCGCACAGGCAGCAACAACCAGCTTATAAACTGAGCCGACACAATACGAGGAAAATGCACGGTTGAGATAATCATTCGGTGTACTGTAAGAGGCAAGCACCTCGCTTGTATCAACATCAAGCACAACAATCGCCCCGCTTTTCATATCCCTGCCTGCATCTTCGGTTATTTTTTGAATTCTGTTATCAAGTGTCAGAGAAATGCCTTTTTTTGTATTATAATTATCATCAATCAGAACACCCTCATCGCCATCCAATAATCTTCCGATAGCATCAACCGAGAAATTTATTGCACGGCTTCCGACTGCATCGGGCTTTAAATTTTCACAGGCGGACACAAGATTCCTTGCCGGCATTCCATCGGGATGACGATTTGTGGTTTCCAGAATTTTTATATATTTACAGCTTACATAGTTATCAATTTCTTTTACAACCGGATATCCCTGTTTAAGCTCTTCCATAATCTCTTCACGTTCTTTATACGTAAAAAGCTTATTCATTTCCGTTAAGCATTTCTCCGTAGGACGTATTACAGCAACAAGTTCTTCGGTTTTATTTGTAATTCTTTCAAGATTTCTGTCATATACCGTTTCATAAATTTTATCAATATTAACCGTATAACTATTATGAGTTGAAGAAACCTTGTAGTTCCCACTGAAGGCTACGTAACCGATTCGTTCGGCCACTGCAGAAAACAGAAACAGAATAGTCACTGAAAAAATAATCATTCTTTTTTTCATAAAAAAAGCACCCCTGTGTATTATTCACAGAGGTGTAATTTTTAATCTCTTTTTCTTCTTAAAATTGCATCAGGAGAAATCATTTGATTGCATTTAAAGGAATAAACATCCGTTGCCTTATTCGCTACATCTGTTTTCTCTTCATCCTTGTCATTGAAAAGATCTTCCACTACTATTGTATAAGGCTTTTTAAAAGGCTCAACCACTTCAAGTTCGTCACCCTCATAAAACCTGTTTCGCTGATCAACAATCAATCTTCCATCCTTAAAATCTCTGTACAAAGCGCATACGTCCCAGTTTCGGATATATCCGCCGGTATCCAGCACCTGTCCGTCCTTCATACGCCCGAAATTAAAGCCTGTTGTATACTCTCTATGGCTCATTTTTTCCATTTCATCAAGTATCCATTGCGGCACGGTATAATTGTCGGAAGGATTTTTCAGATATTCATCAATTGCTGCACGATAAGCATAAGTTACAATAGCTGTATAGTATTCACTCTTGGCTCTGCCCTCGATTTTAAAAGAGTCCACACCGGCATTGACAAGCTCAGGTATATGCTCAATCATACATAAATCACGGGAATTGAAAATATAGGTTCCTTCTTTTTCCTCATTAATCGGAAAATACTGACCGGGTCTTGTTTCTTCAACAAGATGATACTTCCATCTGCATGGCTGAGCACAGTCCCCTCTGTTTGCATCTCTTCCAACCATATAATCAGACAGAATACAGCGGCCGCTGAAGCTCATACACATTGCTCCATGCACAAAAACCTCAATATCCAGATTCGGATTAGTTTTGTCACGGATTGTTTTAATTTCATTAAGTGAAAGCTCACGTGCGGTAACAATACGCTTGGCTCCCATTTCATAAAATGCATTTGCAGACTGATAGTTAACAATGCCTGCCTGTGTTGAAATGTGAATTTCAGTATCAGGTGCATATTTTTTTGCAAGTGAAAGCACGCCCATATCGGCGATAATCAGTGCATCCACACCGATTTCGGATACATATTTCAGATAATCAGGAAGCAAATCCATCTCGTTATTGCGAGGCAGTGTATTACAGGTTAAATATAATTTTTTATTATTCTCATGAACAAGATTAACTGCTTCTTTAAGCTGATCGGCATCAAAATTTGATGGATTTGTTCTCATTCCGAACATTGTTCCGCCAACATAAACCGCATCAGCTCCGAATTTAACGGCAAGTCTTAATCGTTCCATATCGCCCGACGGCGACAAAAGCTCTATATTTCTCATATTAATAATCCAAATAAGGTGCGTATTTCTGAATCTTTGATCTGAATTCGTACTGGTCCTTGGCAGTATACAGATTACGATTCGTATCATGGAAGAAATAGTAATCATTTGAATCTGCAGGATAAAGCGCTGCTTCAATTGCATCAATACCCGGATTACAGATAGGACCTTCAGGTAAACCTACAACATTAGAATCCGAATTGGTGCTGTAATATTTCAAATAATAATCGGCTGTATGAGCAGAAGTTGCAGACAAAGAAGGTGCAACCTTATTTTTAATGTAATCATAGGTTGATTGACATCCCAATGACGGGTGATTCGTTTTATCCTTAAGCCTGTTTTCGATAATTGCCGCAATTTCACTCATTTGATCAGAATTGGCGGCCTCTGCCTGAACAATGGAAGCAATAATGATTATTTCATTCATTGTAAAACCAAGCTCTTTTGCTCTTTCTCTATGCTTAGAGGTTACTCTGTCTTCCGTTGTTTTAATTAAGGTTTCAATTGCACTTGATGCACTTTGACCTATATAGAAATAATAGGTTTCAGGGAAAAGATATCCCTCTAATCTATAAGGAACGCTTTCCTTTGATTTTAAATTCGAAACAAGCGAATATGAAAACTCAGTAGACTCAATTACAGATAAAAGTGCAGCCTTATCACAAACCTCATTATCCACAAGCTTATTAATCACATCAGCTGTTGTAATACCCTCAGGAAATGTGATTTTAACAGTTTCAGAGGTATCTGCCGTACCTTTCATGGCAACCAGCATGTTTTCAAGCCCCATTTTTCCGTTCAGATAATAAACACCGGCTTCATACGGAGCCTTAACCCCTGCATCTCTTATAAACTTTGTTTCAAGCTTAACAAACAGCTTGCAGAAATTCTTACATTTAATAAGACCGTTTTCCGCAAGAAGCTCAACAGCTTGTGACGGATCCTCAATCTGTTTACTGTAGCTTACGGTTACCGTAGCCTTTGTTTTCGTGATTCCGAATAAATCATTAAGGCAGAAAATTGCATAAACCGAAATGCACATTGAAACTGCAATAACAATGATAAAAAACAAATAGGTTGAAGCAACCGGATTCCCTTTTTTATTTTTTTTGCCTTTTGAAGATGAAGAAGAATCTGCTGCCTTCTTTCCGTCTCTTATTTTTTTTGCAAAATCCTCATTGGAAAAATATATATCCTTGCTGCCTGTATCCGAATCAACAGGATTTAAACCGGATTCATATAAATCAGCCATATAAATCACCATAGCCTTTCAGGCTACAAATCTTTCATTAAAAATCATCAGCACCCTGCTGTAGCCTGACAAGGTGTTAATAGTTATTACAGCCATCTCAAAATTATGCCGCAGGCAAATTTTGAGGGCGATATAATCGAGATAGTGTGACTTTCACACTATGCATCCTATTTACAAAGGATAATTTTATCTTCCGTTGCAATAAACTTAACCGCAATATCATAAAAATCTGCAGGCAAGCTATCACTCAGAAAACTATTATAACACAAACCAATGGTATTAAATGTAAACTTTTTTAAAAACCTGTCATAATAGCCTTTTCCATAACCAAGCCTATAGCCCTTTTTGTCAAAAGCAAAAGCAGGCACGATACATAATGAATTGCCGAAATCAGTAACCTTATCACACACTTCCGGATCCGGTTCCATAATATCATAAGACCCGATTTTCAAATCATCAAGTGAACGGATATAGTAAAACGCCATATTTCCGTTACCGTCGGTACAATACGGAAGTGCCGTTTTTTTACCGCATTTAAGTGCATCTTCTATAACAGGCAAAGTATTAATTTCACTATTCAAAGGATAATAGCAAAGAATCTGATCTGCATTTTTAAACAAATCACTTTTCAAAACATTCCGGCAGATAGAAAGATCCTTGTTTTCTTTATCGTAAACGCTTTCACGCAATTGTTTAAAATGCTTTCGCAGCTCGCTTTTTACATACACTGAATTGTGCTCCTAACTGTTTCAGCAGCCTCATCGCCTACAAGCTCTCTTACAATTTCAAGCCCGAATTCAACAGAAACGCCGGCTCCTTTTGCAGTAATAAAATCGCCGTCCGTAACAACATAATCTTTTGAGATATTGGCTCCTTCAAGCGATTCTTCAAATCCCGGATAGCAAACAGCATTTTTTCCGTTCAGCAATCCTTTATGCCCAAGAAGCGATGGACCGGCACAAATTGCACACACAAGTATTCCGTTTTGTACAGCCTCATCAACAACAGACTGAACAAGGGACGAATTTTCAAGATTGATTACACCCTGTGAGCCACCCGGAATAACAACAGCTTCAACATCTTTAAATTCAAATTCATTTGAAACAATATCTGCCGTTACGGGAATGCCGCAGGAGGAAGTGATAACCTTTTTATCAACACCAACCGTTGTAACCTCAACATTGGCACGCCTGAGCATATCAACAGGTGCCATGGCCTCTATAATCTCAAAGCCGTCTGCAAGAAAAACATAAACCATCGTTAATTCTCCTATTTTATAATCATTCCTGTGTTTCCGACAGGAAAATTTTTGATTGAATAAACCATTCCGTCAGGATAAGTATAATCACTACCGGAATACAAATATTCAATGATTTCATTACTTTCATCAAAAACAATTTTATTTTTGTATTTCGCATCCGAATGCAATTTTGTTTCAAATCCGAATTTTGCATAAAAACCGAAAAGAGTATCATTGGCGGGAATAAGCCACAAAAAATCATTCATATACTTTTTGGCTTCATTTATAAGATTTGAAGAACAACCTTTATTTCTGAATTTTTCATCGGTGCATACAGCATAAACATATTTACCGTTTAAGCCTGAATAGCTGCAATCAATAAGAAAAAGCATGGAAACGAGTTTTTCTTCTTTAAAATATCCAAGACAATCCGCATTCCTGCTTTTCTCTAAGAAAAACAAAACATCTTCCCTGCTGTCTTCACTGAAAACACTTCTCCACAGCGAAATTATCTGTTCCCTATCATCCGTAAATCTAATCATTATTTTCCTATATATTTTGCACTTTCTTTTTTCAGCCAAAGGCACGGGCGATAAGACTGCTTTGCTTTTCTTAAGCCCTCAATGCCCAAATCCTCTTCCCTGTTTATAAATTCATATCCGTCTTCAAGAAGCCTTTTTGCAAATTCCTGATTAATAATTGCATATGCACCCTGAATATCGGCAGGCGCCTTCTCAAAATGAGAAACAAAGCAGTTGTTTGCACCTTTTTCTCCATAGGTATAGGCAATGGCTTTGGAATTTACTCTTATAATTCCGCCCTTGAAGCCAAGCTTTTTATAGTTTTCAAAGCCGGTTAAAACAGACTCGAATTCAAGAGAATAATCGGAATCATTCTCATCCTTATCATAAATCCAATTTGTATGAAGATTTATACAATCGGAAATATTATCTTCGTTGATTTCTTCATAGCACCAATCGGGATTGTTTTTCTTAAAGTTTGTTATATGATTTCTTTTTCCGTGGTATTTCTTGCCTTTTAACTCTGCAAGATCAGCAGCATTATAGATATAATCGTTGTTGCCGTCATCATATGAATACTCAAATTCATCCGCAAACGATGCATTAAGCATTTCCTTGTAGCTTTCGGTTATTCCGTAAATAACAGGTGTTATTCCAAGCCCCTTTGCATCATTTATAATCTGCAGAACAGCATCTTTAAAATCGCCCTTGCCAATCGGAAGAGAATAGGAATAGTTTTCCTTTCCCCAGCGACAGATAAAGAAATCCTTATATCTTGCAACCTTAGTACTGTAGGCGGTGTGCCAAATATAAATACTGCCGAATGTATATTCGCAGTTCATGCTGTGTGCATAAGACAGGCATTCGTCAATCCACTCTTTGTCATTGATTTCAGGTATTTTAAATTCTAACATAATTCCTCTTCAATAATTTTTATAATACTGTTATGTATTTCATTAACAGGAAGCGGATTTTCCCCGTCTGAACACGCAATTACTTTCCACCCCTGTTTATTTGCGGTGTACAAAGCTGCTTTACGGCATTTTTTCAGGAATTCAACATTAACCTCGTGAACATCCTTTTTCCCTTCATCACCGTTATAGCGGGCAGACATAAGCTTTTGGGAAATTTCAACGGGCATATCAAGATAGATAACCGCATCCGGCTTTGGAATGCCGATTTTGTTATATTCAAAATCGGCACTCCACTCAAGGTAGTAATCCCATTCCGATTCGTCTATCTTTTCCATCTGATAAATGGAATTAGATGTAGCATATCGGTCTGCAAGAATAATCGTTCCGTTTTCGTAATCCTTGCCCCAGCCAAGTTTATAGGATGCAAATCTGTCCACAGCATAAAATGCACCTGCGGCATAAGCATTCACATCATCGGCTGATTTCCCGAATTCACCGCCAAGATACATTTTTACAAGTGTGCTTGACGGACTGTCATAATCAGGGAGTTTAATTTTTTTATACTCAATGGAGTGTTTGGAAAAATAATTCTCAAGCAGTTTAACCTGCGTTGATTTTCCGCTTCCGTCCAATCCTTCAATAATAATTAATTTCTTCATTTGTCTTTTCTTGTAACCTTTTTTTTGTTGCCCTTTTCATCCACAATGTATGTGTTTTCAAGCTGACCTACAAGGCTTTCCTTGAAACTGTCTATATATATGCGGCGAAGCTTTGCCTGTTCTTCCTTTTCAGCCTCGGTAAGACCTTCGGCCTTGGATTTATGAGCAAGCTCATTAATTCTGTTTATTTGTTCCTGTGTAACCATTAGTCTAAAAAGTCCTTTAATTTTTTGCTTCTGCTTGGATGGCGGAGCTTTCTTAAAGCTTTTGCCTCAATCTGACGGATACGTTCACGGGTAACATTAAATACCTTTCCAACCTCTTCAAGAGTTTTGGGATTTCCGTCTTCAAGACCGAATCTGAGAGCAAGAACCTTTTCTTCCCTTGGAGTTAAGGTTTTAAGCACATCTGCAAGCTGTTCCTTAAGAAGGCTCATGGATGCTGCATCTGCAGGTGCAAGCGCATCATCATCGGGAATGAAATCACCGAGATGAGAATCTTCCTCTTCACCGATAGGTGTTTCAAGAGAAACAGGCTCCTGTGCAACACGAAGAATTTCTCTTACCTTATCTGTAGGCATTTCAAGAAATTCTGCTATTTCTTCAGGCGTAGGCTCCTTGCCGTTCTGGTGAAGAAGCTGGCTGTTTGCCTTTTTAACCTTATTGATGGTTTCAACCATATGAACAGGGATTCTGATTGTTCTTGCCTGATCGGCAATGGCACGTGTAATGGCCTGTCTTATCCACCATGTTGCATAGGTTGAAAACTTAAATCCCTTTGAGTAATCAAACTTATCAACCGCTTTGATTAGGCCCATGTTTCCCTCCTGAATCAAATCAAGAAACTGCATGCCTCGGCCGACATATCTTTTTGCTATGCTTACAACAAGACGAAGATTTGCTTCTGCAAGTCTTTTCTTTGCAACCTCATCATCGTCTGCAATACGAATAGCATATTCAATTTCCTCTTCGGGAGTAAGAAGCGGCACTCTGCCTATTTCCTTAAGGTAAACCTTGACAGGATCATCCATTGCGGCATTATCATTGGTTGCAACTGTTTCTGCAGCATCGGTATCCTTTGGCAAATCAACCTCAAGCGTAATACCGTCCAGTGCTTCGGCAGAAAAATCGTCTACAATACTGATATTTGAACCATCAATCATATCATTCAGCTTTTCAAGCTCATCAACATCAAGATCAAGCTCAACAATCAAATTGTCTATTTCCTGAGCAGTAAGATGACCGACAGCCTTTCCCTTATCTACAAGCTTTTTAAATGCATTGTTTTTCTTTTCCTCAGAAACATGCTGTGTCGGGGTAAGATTAATTTTATCCATAGTATTCTCCTTTTATGTATTTCCAAAGGCTTTTCTGAATTCATCGTCATTCATTTCGGAAACCGTTTTACCGTTTTTTCTGTTATATTCTTCCGAAATAACCTTCAGACAATCAGAAAATTCTTCTTTGGAATTTGCACTTTCTTTTCCTCTTGCAATAATGCCCGAATACCTGCCGCATTCATCGGCGGTTAGTTTGTCGCCGAAATTTGTTATATCGGTATCCGCACCATTTGATATATTTTCACAGATAAGTCCGAAAAGCTTTCTCATGAAACCGGGGGTTAAACAATCTGCTGAAAAATCGCCGATACTCTTTAAGCAATCGGGATACTTTACCAGCAGATAAATCATTCTTTCCTCTGCTTTGAATTTTTTAGCAGTTTCTCCGTTTTCATAAGAAATTCTTGCATTCTGCCTTATACTGTCATTAACTATTTTTTTATAATTTGATCTTTTTTCGGCTCTTGTTCTTCGGCTCATATAAGCCTCAAGCTGCGCATTAAAGGTTCTTTTTTCGATACCAAGCTCGTCCGAAAGACGGGATACATATAAATCTCTTTCCACAGGCGAGGTATCAGCTATTATTTTGATAACATCATTTACAAAATCAACCTTACCTTGTGTTAAATTAAGGTTATATTTTTTTCTTAAATCAAGAATTTTAAATTCCAGATCACTTGCCGCACCCTCAAGCATACCGCCGAATTTTTCAGCACCAACTGCCTTGATAATCTCATCCGGGTCTTTTCCGTACTGAAGAACGGGAACCCTGATTTTTATATCGGTCTGCTTAAACATCTGAATTGCCTTGGACAGTGCTTTCTGCCCTGCTTCATCCGCATCATAAGCTAATATGACCTCTTTTGCATATCTGCAGATTAAGCGCACCTGTTCACTTGTTAATGCTGTTCCGCAGCCTGCCACAGCATTTGTAAAGCCTGCCTGATGCATGGAAATCACATCCATATAGCCCTCACAGAGAATAATACTGTCTTTCCCACTGTCCTTAGCAAAATTAAGTCCGAATACCTCATTGGTTTTTTTATAGGCAAGCGTATCATTAGTATTGATGTATTTGGGCTTGCTGTCATCAAGAACTCTTCCGCCGAAAGCAATCACATTACCTCTTACATCAATAATCGGCGTCATAACACGATTTCTGAAATAATCGTAATAACTGCCTCGGCTGCTTTTTCTTGCCAAACCTGCCTCAGTCATTTCGGAAAGCGTGAAGCCCTGAGATTTTAAATGCTTTATAAGCAGATCCCATGAATCGGGGGCATAGCCCAATCCGAATTTAGTTATGGTCTTTTTGGTTAAACCTCTGTTTAAATAATAGTTTAAAGCTGTTTTTCCGTTTTCGGACAGCAAAACGGAATGAAAAAACTTGGCGGCAGCCCTGTTTGCTTCAAGAATTCTTCTTCTTCGCTTGGAAAGGCTGTCATCATAACCGTCAGCAGGCATCTGCATTCCTGCTCTTTCGGCAAGAGCTTTAACGGCATCCATATAATCAAGATTTTCAATCTTTCTTATAAAACCAACTGCATCTCCGCCTGCACCGCAGCCAAAACAATAAAAAGACTGCGTTTCGGGATATACTGTGAATGAAGGTGTTTTTTCATTATGAAACGGACACAGACCAACTAGGGTTGAACCCCTGCGTTTAAGCGAAACATAAGTTGAAATAATATCTTCAATATCTGTTTTAAATTTTAATTCCTGTAAAAAAGAATCATTAAGCGGCACAATTAGGCTCCTTTTCCAATCTATTCCAAAGGCAAACAGCTTGTCCTGTTCAGTGAGTTTACGGGCCGGATTTTCCTTTTCGGATGGATTTACCGGTTAAATTATTCCTATTCTTTGATAGTTTTATCCAAAAAACAACCTTTTTATTACAACACTTATTATTTATACGCAATTTAGTGCATAAATCCTTTATTTATATTAAAATTTTTATCTTGACTAAATATAGGATAAAGTTTATCATCAAAAAAGAGGTGCAATTTATGATCTATACAGCAATTACGGCAATCATCCTTCTTATCGCTTTATTCTGCTATTACCAAAACAATAAAATTGACATAACCGAATATGGGATAGAAAGCGCTGAAATAAACAGCAACATAAAAATAGCACAGCTTTCGGACATGCATTCCAAGCCTTTTCGTAAGGCAGTTGAAAAATTAAAAGCAATCAAACCCGATATAATTATGATTACAGGTGATTTTATTAACGACCACGGCAAAAACAAAGAAAAGATGCTTGAAATCGGGAAAGAACTTTTATGCATTGCCCCTGTATTTTATATTACGGGAAACCATGAACGAAGGCTTGAGAATTTTGATGAATTAATGAAGGAACTGCGCAATTTAGGATTTACTGTTCTTTTAAATAACATTTCCGAAGAAATCATAAAAAACAATCGCCTAACGATTCTTGGGTTGGATGAAAACCAGGCAGATTTTGAGGATTACAAAGCACGGAAAAACGGCACATTTGTTTATAAGGATATGAAACCGTATTTTGATAAGCTTGAAGAATGCGGAGGCTTTAAAATTGTTTTAAGTCATTTCCCTGAAAACTTTGAAAATGTAAAAGAAAACAATTATTCTCAATATAAATTTGACCTTCAGTTATCGGGGCACGCACACGGCGGTCAGTTTATTCTGCCGTTTATAGGTCCGGTATTCAGCCCCGGCCAGGGGCTTTTCCCGAAATATGCATGTGGAAGCTTCGGGGAAAAGCCAAAACTTATTGTAAGCCGGGGACTCGGCAACTCGGAATTTCCGCTGCGATTATTCAATCATCCGGAAATCAATATTATAAATCTAATTAAACCACAGGAATAATCCTGTGGTTTTTCATGTTACACCTTTGCGAATTTCTCGCCTATTTCATTAAATTTATATAATCCGTTACTTAAATCCGTTAACTTATTCTGCAAAGCATCTGCACGATCCTGCTTTAAAGAAAAGGTAATTGCAACATTATCGGAAAACTCAGTATTTTCAATGTTTGCATCAAAATTAGAAAGCAATATGTTTAATCTTTCATAAAAGCCGTATTCAACCGAAACCGTTAATACCTTGCACGGCGCCATAGTAATCATATTTCCTGATTCAACAGCAATTTTTGAACCATGTGAATATGCCCTTACCAAGCCGCCTGCACCAAGCAGCGTTCCGCCGAAATATCGGGTTACAACAACACACACATCAACAAGATTATTCTTTAATATAACATCAAGAACAGGCACCCCTGCCGTACCGGAAGGTTCGCCGTCATCACTGTATCGCTGAATATTGTTATCCCTCAATACATAGGCATAAACATTATGTGTTGCATCCCAATGCTTTGATTTTATGCTGTTGATAAAAGAAACAGCCTCATCCTGCGTTTTAACGGGTTTTACGTAGCCGATAAACCTTGATTTTTTTTCAACAAATTCATCAGAATTCTCAAATTCAACTGTTTTATATTCCTTCATAGCCAACCTCAAAAGCATAGTATAAAAACAAAAAAGGCAACGAAAAGCGTTGCCTTAATCATTTTGATTAGTTCTTTTTGCCATATCTTCTGTTGAATCTGTCTACACGACCGCCTGTATCAACAAGCTTCTGCTTACCTGTATAGAATGGATGACACTTTGAACAGATATCAACTTTGAGCTCGCTCTTAGTGCTTTTCGTTTCATAAGTTGCGCCACAAGCACATTTTACGGTGCAAGTTTCATAGTTTGGATGAATTCCGTCTTTCATTGTTTTCACCTCTTTACGATAATATCATAACAGTTGGAATAATAACACAAACAGGACAAAAATGCAAGTGTTTTTTTCAAATTATTTGTAAGTGCAAACTTTTCCAAGCTTAAATGAATATAAAACAGCTTCTTTAACATTCTTCCCGAGAGCCTTTGAAACAGCCTTTTTATAAAATGCAATCTGTTTTTCATACATAGAAAGAAGCTGATTTTCGTTTTTAACCCGATCTGTTTTATAATCCACAAGCACCAGCTCGCCGTTTTCTTCAAATATACAGTCGGAAATGCCCTGAACTAAAATTTGTTCATCACTGCTGATATCTTCAATATCACTGAGTTTAACAAAAGAAGAAACCTTAAACTCTCTGTAAAGCCTGTCTGCACCGAACATTCTCTGCGCAAATTCCGAATGAAACAAAGTTCTCAGTTCTTCCCTGCACAAACTGCCGACTTGCTGCTCTGTTAAATATGCCATACGCTGAAGTCTTCGTATTTCTTCTTCAAGATCAGATTTGGCATTGCTGTAATCGCAATACTGCATAAAGCTGTGCATCGCAGTTCCCTTTTCTCCGGGGCTCATTCCCTCATCATTCATAAATGCAGGCTTGCTTGATGCAAAATAAACAAAACCTTTTATACTGTCATCAAGGCTTGATGCCGTTCTTTTGGCAGGAACAGAGGAAATCTTGAGATTATCATATTCAAAAGACAATCTCTCTTCTATTTCAGCTATCATTTTACAATCGGCTGCTGCCTTTTCCGATGCCTCAGCTGCTTTAATTTCATCAACTGTATCAACAATTTCTATATCAAGCGGAAAATCCGCAGCTACAGTTTCAATATTTATCTCGGTAAAGTCCCTAAGCTTTTTTCCGTTTTGATGCATTAATGCACTTAAAAGAATAAACTCTGCATCGCTTTTCAGATTTTTGCAAAGATAGGGATCAACCTTACCATCGGATATTTTAGCCGAAAGAGAAGATATCTTAGAAGAAATATCCTCAGTTGTAACAAACGTAATAAACTGTTCCTTTGCTCTTGTTAAGGCAACATAAAGCACCCTAAGATTTTCGCTTATCAGAGCAACCTTGTTTTTTTCTTTCAAAACTACATACGGAATCGTATTATAATTATAAAGCATTTCCTCATTGTGCATTTTTAATCCCAAGCCTAACGAAGAATTGAGAAGCAGCTTATCCGATAAATCAAGAGTATTATATTTTCTTGATGCCCCTGCAAGAATAACAACAGGAAATTCAAGCCCCTTTGAATGATGAATGCTCATAATTGAAACTGCATTTTCGGCAAAGGGATTAAGAACAGCACTTTCTATTCCGTTTTCACTTTCCTCAACCTTATCAACAAGGCGCATAAAAGCGGTTAATCCAACGCTGTTTGAGTTATCAAAGGAAGCTGCAAAATCAATAAGCTTTGCGATATTCCTGCATCTCTGCTCTCCGTTGCCGAGGGCATTTACAAAGGCATAGACCGATTTGTATTCGCAGATATACCGTATAAATGCCGAAACCGCCATTGTAACAGATATTTTTCCAAGCATATCAATCTCTTCAAGAAAAGCTTTTACCTTTTCAGACTTTGAATTTACTACGCTTGTATAAAGATTTGCTTTAATGCCTTTATTTTCTGTTTTAATTTCAGCCATTTCATCCGCCGTAAAGCCATACAGCGGTGACATCATAACGGAAAGAAGCGGAATATCCTGCATGGGATTATCAATTACACGAAGAAGAGAAAGAAGAATTTTAATCTCATTGCTTTCAAATAAGTTTGAAGAATTATCCGCTATAACAGGAACGCCAAAGGAAGTTAATACCTCGTTATATTCATGAATATGATTTTTAACGGATCTTAAAAGTATTGCAAAATCGCCGTACCTTATCGGCCTGTAATGATCGCCGTCTTTAACAAGCTCACCGCTTTTAACCTTATTAAGAATTGTTTTGGCAATATATATTGCCTCATTTTTATCAAAAGCGTCGCCCTTTGTATGATTCAGAATTTTAATCTGTGCAGTTGCCATTTCAGATTCATTATATTCAGCTCCGTAATTCAGAAATTCATCCTCATTATAATCAATCTCTCCTACCCTTTCACTCATAAAAGCAGAGAAAATATAGTTTACATATTTGCAGATATTTTCTCTTGAACGGAAATTTTTATCTAAAATAATTTTGGAGTCAACCGATTGATTATTTTTGTCATAGCAGGCAAATCTGTTTCTCTTTTCAATAAAAATCTGGGGCATGGCTAGCCTGAAACGATAAATGCTTTGCTTAACATCTCCAACCATAAAACAGTTTTTGCCGTTTGAAAGCATTTGGTAAATCAAATCCTGTGCTTCATTGGTATCCTGATATTCATCAACAAGAATTTCGTAAAAATTATTCTGTAAATCCTTTGCCAGCTCTGATTTTATAACTTTGCCTTTACCATCCGTATCGGTTAAAAGATTGATTGCAAAATGCTCTATATCGGAAAAGGAATAGCCGTTTCTTTCGTGTTTAACAGAAAGAAGCTCCGTATCATACTCCCGAATAACTTCGCAAAGCTTTTTCAGCAAAGGATAAAGAAGCTTCATATCCTCAGCATAGTCATCCTCCATAGCACAAAAAAGAGCCGGCAAATCCTTATTTACAATGCTTTTATAAATATCTCTTCTTGCCGATATTTCCTCTTTAACAGGAGATATGTAGTTTCTTTTACTTGCAAGCCTTGGAAAACAAACCCCTTTAAAAGCAAGCACAATTTCATTCCAACCCTTATCTATGCATGCAAGCAGTTTATCAAAAATGCTCAAATCTTCAGCAAGATTCTGAGAATACTTTTCAAAAAGCTCATCAGAGGAGTCCAACAGCTCTGTGCATTGCAGAACAAGGCTTTTTCCATATTCCAAAGAGGAATTTATCTGCTCTGTAAGATACGGATACCAAACGCTGTCCTTAAGCGATACAACAGGATTATAAAATTCCGCAGCATCAGACAGCCACTGAAGAGGAAACGGCTGAGCATAAATATAATTATGTATTTTTTTAATGGCACTGACGAATGCCCTGTCATCTTTTGGCTGAGATAAAAGATTGGTAAGCTGCAAAAATTCGCTGCTGTTTTCCTCATAGAATCTATCCAGTACCGTATCCAGTGCCGTATCTGAAAGAATATTAAGTTCTGCCTGGTCAAGAACAGAAAAATCCTGATTGATACCGAGATTAAAAAAATTTTCTTTTACAAGATTAAGACAAAAGGAGTCTATTGTACAGATTTTAGCACAGGAAAGCAAAGACATCTGCCTTACTGCATTAACATCATTGGGGGTTTTCTTTATTATATCCTCAAGCTTGGAAGCAATTCTTGATTTCATTTCAGCAGCCGCTGCATTTGTAAAGGTTACAATAAGCAGCTGATCAACATTAACGGGATTTTCCGTATCTGTTATAATTTCTTTAACTCTTTCAACAAGAACAGCCGTTTTTCCCGAGCCTGCCGCAGCAGAAACAAGAATATTTCCGTTTCTTGCATTGATTGCATTACTTTGCTGTTTTGTCCAATTAGGCAAGCTCATTCCTCCTTTAAGCGTTCTAAAACTTCTTCATCTTTAAGTTCATCCATTTCTCTGTTTTCGATAATTCTTCGGTTTGCACAAACATAAGAATAATCACAGAATTCACAGGTTTTATCATGATTTTTACCATGAATGGGGTTTTGCTTTATGCTTCCGGATTGAAGCTGATTTCCCATTTCGGCAATAAGGTTTTCAACCCTTTTACCGATTCTTCCAAGCTCTTCCAGGGATGCAAAGCACCCTGCAATCCCGTTTTTTGTAGTTTTTACAGGAATATATTTTCCTTTTAAATCCTTTTCCATCGAAGAAAGTATATCGTGGCTTTCATCATAAAGAACAAGCCCCTTCATTTTAAACTCTTTATTTTCTTCATGAACAAGCTTTTCTTTTTCTATGTTCCTTTCGGTTGACAGAACAGACCGTGCAGCATGCATATAAAGCACGCCTGCCGGTATTCCGCTGTATTCACTGGATTTATCGTTACAAAGTGTAAACAAATATACAAACATCTGCAAATTAAGACCATAAAGAATATCAGAAAGAGAAAATCTTTTATTGCCGGATTTATAATCAACAACTCTTACATAACGGCTGCCGTTTTCTTCCAGAATATCAACGCGGTCAACCTCGCCTCTTATCTGAACTGTTCCGCCGTTATCAAGTTCAATAACATTTGGCTTAACATCACCGTCCTGATCAATATTCAGCTCAAAAGCCTTTGCCTTGAACTCGCTTTGAGAAAATTCGGCAGCCAGTCTTAATACAACACTGTAAAGCATTTTTGACAGTCTTAAAAACTGATAGGTAAACCGGGCAGAAAAATCGCCGCTGCTTCCCATTTCATTCTTCAAATAACTGCGCAGATATTTATCAACAATATGCTTTATTTCACCCTCGTGCATTTTGCCAAGCTGTTCAGAGCCAACCTCACATATCAGCTTTTCAAGTACATAATGGATAACCGTACCTGTTCGCATTGCATCCATCTCTGCCTTTTGACGTGGCTTTGCCATAAGCCCGAATTTACAGAAATATCTGAATCGGCAATTGAAAAAATCCTCCAGCCTTGAAGCAGACAAATACATATTCTTTCCGAAAAGCTTTGTTGCTAATTCGTGATCATTTATTCTTATATCTTCATTTTCACAAAGGTTTCTGACAGAGCTGAACCGTACATCCTTTTTAAAGTATTCCTTCAGACTTTCCGAGAATGCCGAACGATCATTAAATCTTTCTGCCATCAGCTCAAAAGCAGCAGCTTTGCTTTCAACCAAATCTATATCGGGAATATCATTATATTTTACTTCACGAACATGCGGAAAGAGCTTTTTCAACGATGTCACTATTATGGACGGAGCACTGTTTTTTCCGTTTCCAAGATAGGTAACCGTAAGCTTTTCGCTTGCTGTGCTTACAGCCATATAAGCAAAATAACGTTCCTGCAGGTTAAGCGTTTCACCAAAGGAGTAAAGCTCAAGGTTGTTATTGCTTAAAACAATTCTGTCGTTTTCAGACAATAAGCCGCCGCTTGTAACCGCTTGCGGAAACTCACCTTCGTTTGCACCGAGAATATAAACCGATTTTGGATTGTCTGCTCTCATCCGGTCCGCCTGACCGAACTGAACATTATCAAGACCCTGAGGCAACACGCCCAAATCCTCACAAGAAATCATTATGTTAAATAAAGAAAGATAATCCTTAGCCGAAATCTCTTCATTCTGAAGAACAACGGCAAGCTGATTAAGAATATTCATTAAAATATCCCATACTCTTCCCTGTTCTTCGGCAAGAATGCTTTTGCCATACGAAGAAAGCGTTTCTGCAATTTCCTTTACATGCTTGTTTACATGAAATGCAATTAAACAATTATATACAGCCGCCCCGATTTCCTTTGCATTTTTGGCTTTTACAGCGTTTTTGAAATGATTTAATTTTTCAAAAAGGTAGTTTCGTGATGCATTTACGCTATCCAGCTTTTTTCTGTCTGTTTCCGTTATTTCGGAAGCAAAGCCCTTCGTAGAAGCTGCGAAAGGACTGCCCCATTTTTTAAATCCGTTTATATTCCATAGATAAATATAGTTTTCCAGACTGCTTATGCTTTTTGAATCCAAATCCGTAAGCCCTGTTTTGGCAAGACTTAAAATATCCTCTGACTTGAAGGAATAAGCCACCGTTCTTAAAAGATACTGAACAAAAACCATTAAAGGCTGCGTATGAATCGGCTGGCGTTCATCGTCATAATAAGGAATCTGATATTTTCTGAAAGCATAAACAATTTCATTAGCATACAGGTTTATATCTCGGCAGATTACTGCAATATCCTTTGCTTTTCTGCCGTTTCTTAATTCTTTTTTGATTTGAAGTGCTATATAATTGCATTCATCCGAAATATTTTTAGCCGAATAGATTTCAATATTATCACAGTCATCGGCAAATGTGTGGCTGTCTGCCGCAAAAAGATGCTGTTCACAGCAAAGCAATGCATGATTATCGGTTCTGTAATTTCTGTCAAGCTTAACAATATCAACAGGCACACTGTTCTTATCGGCAATGTTTTTTAATGCTTCGGCATTTTTATTTACATAAGAAAAAAGATTATACTTATCACGGCTACCAAAGGAATCCGTTGCAAGTGTAACGGTTACATTTTTTGCTTCTTCAATAACTAATTCAAGTATTTTATATTCATTGGCAACAAATCCGTTGAAACCGTCTATAAAAACATTCCTGTCTTTAAAATAATCCGTATTAACCAATTTGCCGTAAAGTCTTGCCAGTTCATCGGAAGCATCATAATACTCGTCTTTTAATAAGTTTTCATAAGCACTTATAATTTTACTGATATCAACAAGCTTTAAAGACAGAATTTCCCTGTCAATTTTTTCGGAAACGGAAGTAAGATTATCCGCACTGATATCGCAGGACTTCATTTCATCATAAATTTTAACCATTGAGGTTATAAAAGATGATGAATTAACCTTCTTATTGAACACTTTAAGTTCTTCACTGACTGCATCAATCGCCTTTTTCATTAAAACAGCCTTAGCGCCTTTTGAAATAACCGGAAGATTGTTTCCGCCATAAAGTCTTGCCGCCTCATTGCTAAGACGGGAAAAGGACGAATTTTCAACCTTGTTGATTTCACTTTCACCAAGAGCAGAAAGAAGCCTGCGTTCCGCAGTAAAATTATACTGCTCAGGTGTTATGAGCAGTATATGGTTCTCTCCGCTTCTTACAAGCCTTTCAATCTCTTTAAAGCAGTATTCGGTTTTTCCGTAGCCTGAACGGCCAAAAACAAAACGAAGCATATTACACCTTAATCAAAATTCTTTAAATCAAGCTTATCAAACGAAGAAAGAAATTCTTTTAATTCCTTTGCAATTTTCTGTGAAACACCTGCATGATTGTTTTCAAGATTCAGAGGAAGTATCGGATCGTGAACGGAAAGGCGAAGCAAAAACCATCCTCCGTCCACATTGATTCTTACGCCCTCATAATTTTCCTTTTCAACCTGCCAACCATCTCTTTTATCAGCATATTCTGTTAATTCTGCAATAACATTTTCGCCGTATTCCTTAAAATCATCAAGCAAAATCGGCACTCTTATTTCAATGCTTTCGGCAGGCTCTTTAAGATTTTTAATCAAATCATCAACGGATTTTCCCTGTTTACTGAGTTTTGCAAGAAGGATAACAATTTTTGTTGCAAGAAAAGCTCCGTCATCAAGGAAATAGTTTTCTTTAAGCGCAGCATGACCGCTTGTTTCAATCGCTAACGGAGAAGCAACACCTGCATGATTGAGTTCTATTGATTTGTCTATAACATTTTTATAGCCACGCTTAAAACGAAGCTGTTTTCCGCCCAAATCCTTTTCGATGAAAGTTCTTAAACCGTCTGATGTAAGGCTGTCGGTAACAATCGTACCGCCTTCGTTACCGTCAAGGGCAATAACGGAAGCAAGAGCAACCAGGCGGTTTCTGTTAATTTCTTCGCCGCTTGCACTAACGCATCCCATTCTGTCTACATCCGTATCAAAAATAAGACCGAAATCAGAATCGGATTTTTTAACCATTTCACAGGCTGAGGCTATTGCCTCCTTGTTTTCCGGATTCGGAATATGATTCGGAAACATTCCGTCCGGCTCTAAAAACCGGCTTGCGCTTACATCCGCACCAAGAGGCTTCAAAACCTTTTCAGCATAAAATCCGCCGACGCCGTTGCCTGCATCAACAGAAATTTTTAGATTCCTAAGCGGCCTTGCTCCGTCTGCAGCTTCTGCAATAATTTTATTTTTAAGATGCTCACAGTAAACCTGCATAAAATCATATTTTATAACTCTTCCCTGTCTGCTTCCAAGTTCAGAAAAATATGCAATATGTAAAATTTCCTCAACATCGCTTCCCTCAAGTCCGCCGTTAACCGTAAAAAACTTAAGGCCGTTTCTTTGATAGGGATGATGAGAGGCAGTTATTTCAAGCGAAGCATCCACTTTTATATCAAGAACAATCGTCATAAACATGGCCGGTGTTGATGAAAGCCCACAGTCATAAACAACAGCACCCTCAGCAGTAAACGCCTTGACAGCAGCGTTCTTTATTCTGTCTGCAGATATTCTGGAATCATGACCTACCGCAATTCTTAAATCCTCTTTTCCACTCTTTTTTCTGAGCCAGACAACAAATGCCGTACATATTTTTTCAACAACCTCATCCGTTAATTCAATTTCCTCTGTTTCGGTTTTAACGGCAACCCCTCTGATATCCGTGCCGCTTTTTAATCTCATTAATTTATCTTCTGTAATCTTCTGCATTGATTAATCCCTCACTAACTGCCTGATCATAGGCTTCAATTAAAAACTGATACATCGGCGATGAAACGGAAAGCATAAGCCTTAATTCATCAATAAGACCCTGTGAAGCAATGTTGCGTAAATCCGCATTCCAGCGAACAAACTCCATATTCTTTGCATTAAGATACTGCTTTAATTCCTCGGGAGCCTCCGGCACCTTATCTTTTTTGTAGCAATCACGTGTTCCGTAAGTTAAGCCTGCATCTTCTGTTGCCTTAACAGCCTCAAGCCATCTTTCCGGCTCTTCCAGAATCTTTCTGCGGACAACATCAAACTGGGAAGGCTTCTGTGTCCACATTCCAAGACCAAACGCATATCCGGCCGGTAAAAATTCAAACCAATAGAAAGGAGCAAACGGATACGCAACCTTATTTCTTCTCAGCATCAGCCAAAGATTTTCACGATACAGCATTTTACTTTTTGTTCTTCTTGTATCTCTTCTGATTCTTGAAACAGAATAAACAGGATTCAAATCGGAAAGCGGATCTATCTCGCTCATCAAATCGGATAAATCAAGCACAATCTGACGCATCGGTATTGTAGCGCCCTGTTTTAATTCCTCTTTATGTTCTTCATAGAATTCTTTAGAATCATTAAACCGGTTCAAGGACAGAAGTTCTATTATTTCCGGTTTAATTCCGCTGTAATTATACATTATTTCAACAATCCTTTTTCCAACATTTTCTGAGCGGCAAGCATTGCGCAAAGCTTTGCGCTGTGAAAATTCAGTCCGCCCTGAATCCACGCATAATACGGTGCTCTGATAGGAGCATCCGCAGACAGTTCAATGGATGAACCAAGCGTAAACGCCCCTGCCGCCATTACAACCTTGCTGTCATATCCGGGCATATCCCACGGTTCCGGAGAAAGATAGCTGTCTATCGGACTTCCGCTTTGAATACCTTGGCAGAAGGCAACCAGACTTTCGGGGTTTTCAAGACCCAGTGACTGAACAATATCCCCTCTTTCAGCATCATAAGCAGGTGTTGTATCATACCCGAAATCAGAAAACATAGCCGAAATATATACAGCACTTTTTAATGCCTCTCCAACAGTATGAGGGGCATAAAAAAGCCCCATATAAAGCTCTCTGTTATGTCCGAGCGTTGCGCCGACCTCTCTTCCGAGGCCGGGAGTGGTTAAGCGGTAAGCGCATTTTTCAACAAGCTCTTTTCTGCCGGCTATATAGCCGCCTGTTGTTGCCATTCCGCCGCCTGCATTTTTTATCAGCGAGCCTGCAATCAAATCGGCGCCGACATCGGTAGGCTCTTGTTTCTGAACAAATTCTCCGTAGCAGTTATCCACCATGACAATAACATCCGGATTTTTCTTTTTCGCAATTTGAACAACCTTTTCTATTTCCTCAATCAAAAGGCTCGGACGAAGCTCGTATCCCCTGCTTCGCTGAATATATACCATCGTTACACTGTTGTCCACAGCCTTTTCAATGGCTTCATAATCAAGTCTTTCATTTTTTAAAGGAACTTCATCATATAGGATGCCAAAATCCTTTAAAGAACCCATTCCGCTGCCTGAAATACCGATTACGCTATGTATGGTATCATAAGGTGTTCCGGTAACGGAAAGCATTTTATCGCCCGGGCGAAGAACACCGAATAATGCGGTAGCAAGTGTATGGGTGCCGCAGGTAAAATTATGGCGAACAAGTGCATCCTCCGCTCCGAATATTTTAGCCCACACTTTATCCAATGTATCTCTGCCCCTGTCACCATAGCCATATCCGGTGCTTGAAACAAAATGGCTTTCCGATATTCCGAATTCAATAAAAGCAGACTGCACCTTAAACTGATTATATTCGGTTGTTTCATCAATTTTTTCAAACTGGCTTCTGCATTTATCCAATGCACGATCAGAGGCCGTTACTATCTTTTCGTCTATATTAAAAAAGGGATTCATTTATATATTCTCCATTTTCCTGTATTTTCAAATCCAAGCCTTTTGTAAAAGCTTTCATTTTTTCCGTTTTCACGCATTAAATAAACGGTTCCGCCGAGGTCACAGCACATGGAAGAAACAAGTGCCGATCCATAGCCCATTTTTCTGAATTCAGGTTTGGTTTGAACACCTGTTAAAATCGCACAATTTTCATAAATTGACGAAAAAATTGCCGAGGAAATAATTTCACCGTTTACATGAAGCGTAACCGCCTTAGCCGCATTATGCCTTATTCTGTGGCTTATATCAACATACCATGCTTCAAAATTGCTTTCGCCGTAATCAATAAAATTGTACAAATCAAAAAGCGGCGGATACTCATCAATAGTTGTATGCGGCATGGATACTTCAATGTGCTTTGCTGATTGCATAACAATTCCGTCTTCATAATCGGCAGAAGCAACGAATTTTTCATCACACAAAACCGACGAAAAGCCTATAACCGAAAAAAATTCTGAAAGTTCATCTAAATCTGCCTTAGCTGAAAATGAAACCGTTGCATCATGATCAAGATAAGAGATAATAGCTGTTATTCTTCCGGCACCGTTTATCTGCCGATAAAAGCGCACAAACGGATATTTGCATCCATATGCATTTAATAATGATAAAACACGCACAGAATAAATATCTGTTAAATCAAAGCCTTGTAATTGTGATTTTTCTTCAATTAATTCAATCATATATTTTAGGTAAAAATGCCTTTAACAAATTTCTTGTTTCTTCAATATCACTTTTTTTAACAACACCCGCACCCGAATGAATATACCTGCAGGGAAGCGAAACGGCAATGACTCTGCTGCCCTTTCCGCTGGTCTGAATGGCTCCTGCGTCATTTCCGCCGGCAACAGCCGTTTTTGTCTGAATTTTAATATGATTTTCCTTTGCCGTTTCAAAGGCTAAGTTATAAAGCGGTTTATCATAAACCGTTCTGCCGTCCATAAACGAAACAACAGGTCCGTTTCCGAGCACGCAGCAGTGTTCGCCTCCGCTTACGCCGCATAAATCGGCAGCAGTTGTTGCCTCAAGTACAACTGAAATATCGCTTTGAATCTGATAGGAGGAGCACATAGCGCCACGCAAGCCAACCTCTTCCTGAACATTAAAGCAAAAATACGTATCATATTCCAAATCGGATTTTATAAGCTCTATCATAAGCATACAGCCAATTCTGTCATCAAGCGCTTTCGACTTGATAAACCCATTTCCGAATTCACTGTATTCCGAAGAAAAATAGGCAAAATCTCCGAGAGCTACATGTTTTTCAGCCTCAGCCCTGCTTTTCGCACCAATATCAATATACAGCTTTGAAAAATCAGGCGCAGTTTTCTTTTCTTCGTCAGACAAAAGATGAACTGCCTTTGCACCGATAACGCCCTTTATATCTCCCGTCTGAACCACTCTGTCTATTACAACTCTGGGATCTATTCCGCCTACAGGATGAAACTTCAGATAACCATCCTCTGTTATGTGCGTTATTATAAAGCCAACCTCGTCCATATGTGCAGAAAGCATAATCTTCTTTGATGGAACGGTTTTCCCTTTTTTGAATGCAATTATTGAACCAAGGGCATCAACGCTATATTCACAGTCATCTTTTATTTTGTCAATTATAAAGTTACGAACTCTGTATTCATCGCCTGAAGCTCCGTTTAAAAGGCATAAATCCTTAAGCATTTTCAGCACCTGCCTTTCTTTTCACATAAGCAACAATCAGATCCGAAACACTTTCAATATCGCTTAGATCAACAACCTCAACCGGGCTGTGCATATATTTCAGCGGTATGGAAATAAGGCCGCTTCTGACACCGCTTTCGGAAACGGAAATAACGTCCGCATTAGTACCTGTTCTTCCATTCATAACCTCAATCTGATATTTGATGTTATTCTCTTTTGCGGCATCAATCAAGCCGGTATATATGTTTTTATCTAAAATCGGAGATATTCCAATCATTGCACCCTTTCCAATTTCTCCGCATTCTTCTTTATCACAGCCGGGCGTAAAACCGAAAGAAACGTCAACCGCAATGGCCTCATCCGCATCTCTTCCGTAAGGACCTGACTTTGCCCCTCTTGTTCCTAATTCCTCCTGCGTTGAAAGAAGAACCGTAACTTTTACCGGAAGCTTTTTGAGTTCATCCAATGCCGAAATTACAGCGGCAACTCCCGCCCTGTCATCAAGGCAGTTTGAAGAAACCTGATTATTTAAGAGCGGTGTAAATTGCCTTTTAAAAGTGATTTTGCTTCCAAGCGGAATAAGCTTTTGTGCAGCTTTTTTATCAAGCCCGACATCAACAGATATCTCACCGATTTCAGGCACCTTCTTTTCATCCGATGCTTTCTGAAGATGCGGAGGAAGCGTTGATATAACACCGCCGAGTGTTTCTTTTCCCCAAACGGTTACCTCGGACCCGAGTAGCATTCTTTTATCTACACCTCCGCAGGCGGCAACCTTTAAAAAGCCATCATCGGCAATTGATGTAACCGTTAAACCAATCTCATCAATATGAGCGTCCAAAAGAATGTGATAACCGCTTCCAAAGGTACATATAACATTGTTTACTGCATCGATTTCAACCTTGCCGTAAGAAGAAAGAATCTCTTTCAGAACCGAAATAATTTTATCTTCTTCTCCGCCGACCGCAGGAACAGACACTAATTTTTTTACAAGATCATAAGTTTTCATTATTTACCAAATCCATTAACTAATTCTTTAAATTTTCTGCCTCTGTATTCAAAGGTTTTAAATTGGTCAAATGCAGGGCATGCAGGACAGAGAGATACTATATCTCCGCTTACGGCATTGTTTTTGGCAATCATCAAAGCCTCTTCCATTGTTTCTGTTTTCACAATTTTTGTATTGCTGTTCTGATAATTCTGATCATGAACCACTGCATCATAAATTCTGTCTGCAGTTGCACCATTCAGCACAAGCAGCTTAACATATTGCAAAATATAAGGCACCATTATGCTGAAATCATTGCCTTTATCGGAACCGCCGCAAATCATAATAATTTCACGATTAAAGGCTTTCAATCCACTGATCACCCTTGACGGCGAGGTTGCAATAGAATCGTTGTAATACTTAACACCGTTATATTCCCTTACAAATTCAATTCTGTGCTCAACACCGCCAAAGCTTTGTGCAACCCGTTTGATTGTTTCAGGCTTAACCATTCCCCAAACAGCGGCTATGGCCGTGCAGTAATTCTCAACATTGTGCATACCCGGAATACGAATATCGTCTTTATTCATAACATTTGTTTCCGTGCCGTTGTCATTATAAACAATGTTGCCGTTTTCTTTCATATATGCACCATTTGAAACCATATGCTTAACGGAAAATTCGCTAAGCTTTCCTCTTACATCAAAACGCATATCGTGATAAACTCTGCCGCCGATTGAATAATCACAATCTGCATTTAGAACCGTTTTCTGACTGCTATTCTGATAAATAAGAATATTTCTTTTGGCATCAACATACTCGTCAAGGCTGATATGATGATCAAGATGCGTGCATTCAATATTTGTTACAACGGCAATATCCGGCTTATTGACCATATTGCCCATTGTTAAAAGCTGAAAAGAGGAAAGCTCAACAACAGCGATATCCTTTTCGGTAATGGTTTCAAGCTCCGGCATAAGGGCTTTTCCGATGTTTCCGCCAAGAAAAACTTTATTTCCCTCCGCCTCAAGCATTTTTGAAATCAAAGTTGTGGTGGTTGTTTTTCCGTTTGAGCCGGTAACGGCAATAATTTTTGCAGGGCAAAGACTGAAAAAAACCTCCATCTCTGTGGTAACCCGCTGCCCTCTTTCTATGCATTCGCCTATCCATTTATTCTGAAACGGCAGTATGCCGTGAGAGCGGAAAATTAAATCCATTTCCGGCAAAACATCAAGATAATTCTTACCCAAAGAAAAATGAACGCCAAGCGCTTCAAGCTCGCTGCAGATTTCTTCACCTATGAATTTTTCATCCTTGCCGTCACAGGCATAAACGGATACGTTGTTTTGGGCAAGCCATTTAGCGCATGGAACATTTGCAACACCCATACCGACAAAAGCAACTTTTTTATTTTTAAGGCTTTCAAGAAAATCCTTAATTTCTTTATTCATATGATACACTCCTTAATGGGCATAAAATGTGCCATTCTTAAAACTTTTAATATCAAAAGACTCCATATGCTTTTCAAGTTCATCCTGAAAAGGAAGCCTATTGTCACCGACATTTTCTTTCGGTATCGGAATATTGCATTTCAAAACATAATTTGCAATAATCTGCTGGCACTTTGTTTTTGCATTTCCGAGGAAATAACATTTTCCTGTTTTAGGCTCAGCAATTGCAAGAGCAATCTTTATCTGTTCCTTTTTCCCGAGAGGAGTAATCATTTTTGAAACAGCAATTGCTTCATCCTCTGCCTTATCCGTTACAAAGCAGATAACGGCATTTCCTTTTCTTTTAAGGTTATGAACGGTAATATCATGAATTACAACATCTATGTAGGCAAGAATATCACTTCGTGAAAGTGATTCTATTTCTGCCGCATAGAAAAAATCTTTTTTGCCGGAGGCAGTAAAGGCAAAATCAAATTCATCAATTTCTATATCAGAATTGACTGCATATCCGCTCTTTGAAAAATCCTGCATCATGGATTTCAGAAAAGCTGTTTCTTCCTTTTCCTCTCTTGATGTAACATATGAACCGCAATCGCTCAGCTCATATTCAACCGCTTCAAGAAATTTATCGCTTTTTGAATATTTGTTGTAGTAGGAAAACAGCAAGCAAAGATTTGCAATAATTAAAATATCACACAGATATCTGCAAACCATATCAGCAATACTGCTTAATTTTTCTACATACGGCTGCGCACCGATAAATATAAAAATAAATACCACGCTGAAAATTATAACCGCTTTCATTAATTTATAAAGCTTTTTTTGCTTTTTTCTGAATTCTCTCATTTTATCATTTCCATAAATTCTTCTTCTGTTATTATTTCGATTCCGAGTGCATTTGCTTTGTCAAGCTTGCTTCCGGCTTCTTCCCCGGCAAGAACATAGCTTGTTTTTTTGGAAACACTTGAAGATGTTTTTCCGCCATAGGACTCAATAATCTTTGAAGCCTCCGCACGTTTAAGGGTTGGAAGTGTTCCCGTTAAAACAAAGGTTTTATTTTCAAAACGATTATCTTCAATAACAGCCTTTGATTCCATATTCAGGCCGCTCTCTTCAAGGCTTTTTATCAGTTCCCTTGATTTTTCGTTGCCGAAGAAATCAACAACGCTTTCAGCCATAATATCCCCAAAGCCGTCTATCTCAAGAATATCATCAACCGAAGCATGCATAACAGCCTGCATATTTTTAAAATGAGCTGCAAGAAGATTTCCTGCTTTAGCACCTATATGACGAATACCTAATCCGAATATCAGCTTACCCAAATCATTTTTCTTTGAATTCTCTATTGAATTTATGATATTGTTGATGCTCTTTTCTTTAAATCCCTCAAGCTGAGCAGAATTAATTTTATCATAGGTTAATGTATAAATATCCTCTGTTTTGGAGATCAGACCATTATCAACAAAGGTTTCAATAATAGCCGGTCCCAAGCCTTCAATATCCATTGCATCTCTTGAACAGAAATGAATCAGATTTCTTAACAACTGCGCAGGGCAATCGGGATTGATGCATCGGATGGCAGCCTCATCATTTTCTTTTACAACTGGGCTTTGGCAGCTTGGACAAAGCTTGGGAAATTCAAAAACCGCATTACTGTTATGCACATTAACACAGAGCACCTCCGGAATAATATCCCCTGCCTTACGGACGGTAACAACATCGCCGATTGCAATTCCCTTTTCTTTTATGAAATCACTGTTGTGAAGCGTTGCCCTTGAAACCGTTGTTCCTGCAAGATGAACAGGCTCCAATACAGCCGTCGGAGTTAAAACGCCTGTTCTGCCGACTGCAATTTCAATATC
>DESD01000041.1:50864-51339 GCA_002361935.1 Ruminococcaceae bacterium UBA3323
TCTGCCGACTGCAATTTCAATATCTATAAGCCTTGTCTGCTTTTCTTCGGGCGGATATTTAAACGCAACCGCCCATTTAGGAAACTTTGCAGTTGAGCCAAGCTGACTGCGCATATCAAAATTATCAACCTTAATAACCGCACCGTCTATATCAAATTCAAGATTGCCTCTTTCCTCACCGATTTTGTCAATAACCTTCAGTGCCTCGTCAATTGTATCAACAAGCGTATAATCAGGAACGGTATTAAAACCAAGCTCCTGCAGAAAATCAAGACTTTCCTTGTGAGAGTTCAACGTAACACCCTCTATTTGCTGAATATTAAAAATAAAGATGTCAAGACCTCTTGTTGCAGCAACCTCGCTGTCCTTCTGTCTAAGTGAACCGGCAGCGGCATTACGTGGATTTTTAAATGGTTTTTCGCCTTTAATAAGCTGCCTGTCTACTACACGTTCAAAGCTTTTTTTAGGCATATAA
>DESD01000041.1:51587-52047 GCA_002361935.1 Ruminococcaceae bacterium UBA3323
GCTTTTTTTAGGCATATAAACCTCTCCGCGAACCTCTATATACGGAATTTCCTTATTTAGCTTTAAAGGAACATTGCGTATAACCTTTATATTTCCGCTTACATCCTCGCCAATGTTTCCGTCACCTCGTGTAGAACCTCTGACGAAAGCACCGTTTATATATTCAAGACTTACCGAAAGACCGTCAATCTTCGGCTCAACACAGTATTTCGGACTGTTAACAGCATTGCGTACTCTGCTGTCAAAATCATATATTTCATCTTTTGAAAAAGCATCCTGCAGAGATTCCATTCTTACACTGTGCACAACAGAAGCAAATGAATTATCGGCCTTTCCCCCTACTCTTTTTGTAGGTGAATCTTCCGTATCAAATTCAGGGTACTGCTCTTCAAGCTTTTTAAGCTCACGCATCATCATGTCATACTCATAATCTTCAATTTCAGGAGCATCATCATTATAA
>DESD01000041.1:52366-52527 GCA_002361935.1 Ruminococcaceae bacterium UBA3323
ATTTCAGGAGCATCATCATTATAATATCTGTCGCTGTGATACCTGAGTGTTTTGCGAAGCTCTTCAATTTTTTCTTTTATGTTTTCCATAATCTTCACCAATTGCATATTATAACAAATACGGAAAAGTTCTTCAATAAATATATTAATATTATTACAAAT
>DESD01000043.1 GCA_002361935.1 Ruminococcaceae bacterium UBA3323
TATAGAGTGGATACTCAAGAAACTAATAATTTTAATTTAGAGGAATTTGAAAGAAAAAGAGTATGTGATGACAAAAAATGTATTGAAGTAATAGGTATTAAAAATACAAACCGTTCTTCAAATTCAATTAGAAAAATTGATAATGAAAAGTATGTTTATATTCCCACAGGTGAAGTGAGATACTACAATCGAAATTTAACAAGAAAAGAATGTAAAACTAATCTAATCAAAACATTTACTAAGATAAAAAGAATTATAAATTATAATTTTAATGGTTCTAAAAATGCAATTCACATTATATTGACTTATAAAGAACTTATGCTTGAACCGTCAAAGCTCAGTAATGATTTTAAAAGCTTTTGGAACAAAATTAAGTATAAGTATAACAATTTAGAATATCTTCGTATTGCTGAACCACAAGAATCCGGTAGTTGGCATTTACACATTTTAGTTAAAGATGTTAAAAGTCCATATTTATTTATACCGTACGAGTTTATTCGAGAGTGCTGGGGCAGGGGAAATATAAAAGTTGTGAGGATAAAAAATGTAGATAGGATGTCTACATACTTCTTTCCTTCTTTTAAAGAAACCGCTTCTAAGAAAGCAAAAGAAAAGGCTGAAAGATTAAAGTATTATCCGAAAGGATTTAACATATATAGAGCTAGTAAAGGACTTTATCGTCCTAAGTTCATTGATATGACGCTGGGGGAGATTAATAAATTAGTTGATGATTGTAAACTAACTTATTCTGCAATTTCAAATATAAAAACAATTGATGAGAAAGGAGATGAAGTATTATTAAATCAGATAGTAAAGCGACAATATATTCGTAATAAACATTCAGTAAACCGAGTTTCTAAACCTGAATTGTCAGGCGAGAGAAAGGAGGTTGATGAATGATGAGAATTTACAAAGAACAATCTTCAAATGAATTTGTTAAAATTAATAAGAGTGATTTTGATACAATTATTTTTGATATTGAAATCCTTTGCGACAAATTGCATTCATATTGTACAAGCGATAATGCATATCGTAGTATGAGCAATGTTGTTGACAAGGAGGGCAGATAATGAATATCATATTTCATTTTCCTGCCTCCGAAAAAGGAGTAGAAGAATTAAGCAAAAAGGTTGCAGTTACATATGCTACTGCAGTCTTTGAAAAGATAAATAAACTTAACTGCCCTAAAGAGCAGAAAGTGGAAATACTTAATTCTTTGAAAGATTAAAATAATGGCTGTCTTGTGAACAACTCATAAGGCAGCCAATTTTTATTTATAAATTCTTTCCCATACTCTTTTTGATAATTTGATTTTTCCGCTTTCCCAACATTTAACAGTATTTGAGGTAACTCCATAAAGTTTTCCAAATTGATATTGAGTAATACCCATTGCTTTTCTGGTCTGTCGAATTTGAATGGTTTGTCCGTCATATAAAAATTTATTGTATTCATCAAGTAATGCCGTGATATCAATGCAGTACAATTCTGAAATTTTCTTTAATACATCTAACGAGTATTGCTCATGTTTAGGATTCTCATAACTGATATAAGTGGAGCGGTGTAAACCTGCAACTTTCGCAACATCTTCTTGAAGAAGAGATTTTTTATGTCTAAAATACTGTAATCGTTCTGCAACAGTTGGAATTTTGCTTGGATCAGGGTATTTATAGAAAAGCATATCAGCTTTAGTATTGTAATGTGGATGAGCAAAACGGATATTGAAAATATAAACAATTGTGTATTTGACAGATGAAGTGTTTTTTGAATTTGATAAAAGGTAGAAGTTTTCTGAAATTTGATGAAATAAGCGCCAACCATTTGAAAAGGGAGTGTGTTTTCCGTCTTTTACTCCAAAAAGAGCCGTACCGATAGGGTTGCTTTTTCTATGCATCTGCTGGCGTATGTAGCAAGGCGGATGCACTTATCCGGATTAAAGCTGTCTATTGCTTTAATAAGACCTATTGTACCTATTGATATTAAATCGTCAGTGTCATTTGTCTTGGAATAATACTTCTTAACTATATGGCTTACAAGTCTTAAATTTCGTTCAATAAGTAAGGCTCTGGCGTCTTTATCGCCGTTTTTTAAGCGTTCAAGCGCTGCTGCTTCTTCCTTGGAATTCAGCGGCTTCGGAAAGCTTGAAGTGTTGTTAATGTGCAGGATAAAATAAAGAAAATTTGCACTCAAAATAGATAATAAAGCTGAAAACATTTTCATCACCAATAAATAATATGTGCGGATTTATGACCTGATACCCTAAGGGCAAGTACATATTGTAAAAGGACACGAATAAGGCCTCTATTCGTGTCCTTTTACATTTATATAAAACTCTTTAAAGCTTTTTTCATCTGTTCTGCATTTTGATATCTTTCGGAAATTTGGGTTGCAGTTGCCTTTTTTATTATTTTGCTGATTTTACTTTTTGGAATACTTATTGTTGGATGAACTCCGGTAATCATTATGTTCAGCAAAACACCTAAGGAATATATGTCGGTTGCTTTAGTTGATTGTGTTAAACCGAATTGTTCAGGTGCAGCATATCCTATTGTACCTAATGTTGCGGTATCCTTTTCTTCCTTTTGAGAAACCATTCTGGAAATTCCCAAGTCTATCAGAACAGCATTCTCATTACTGTCAATTATGATATTTGAGGGCTTTATATCTCTGTGAATAATTCCGTTTTTATGAAGAAAAGACAAAGCATCACATATTTGATAGGCATACCTGCAAGCTTGTTTTGTGCTTATGGTACCATCATCAATTAATTTCAGCAGACTTTTTCCGACTATGAATTTTTCAAGAACAATCAGATATTCATCATCACTGCAAACTTCTAATATATCAACAAGATTTTTATGGCTTTTCTTTTTTAATAATCTGAAAACCTCGTCATTTCTGTTTGTTGAAATACGTTCAAGGATTAACTTACCGCTTTCCTTGTGCCTGAAAACAAAGATTCGGCTGCTTTCCGTATTTTTAATAGTAATGAATTTTTCGAATTTATTCGCTAAGTTTTGATTGATGTATTCTTTCAGTTCATTTCTTTCGCTCATTTTAATGGCTCCTCGCCGTGTTTAATAAGCAATTCGTTGCATTGGAAAACTGTTAATCCTTGGTTAACAGCGAAAATAATAATGCTGTCACGTTTAATTCTTGGATATAAACTTGATCTGCCCGAAAGTCTTAATGCTTGCTGACAATCATCCAAATCAAGGTGCATAGTCAGAATCAGCCTGATAATTTTATCCTTGTTCGGTATTTTTCGTCCGTTTATAACATCATAAAAATAGCAATAGCTGAAATCTGATTTATTAATTATATTGGATTTTGAAAATTCTGACTTTTTTATAACACTTTCCCAAAAATCGTGAATGTTTTCATAAACAAATGAATCTGGATTGCTCCTTAAAAATCTGTTTATTTTGCATGATTCCTTTGATAATTCATTCATTAAATCATCGGTTGATTTCATTTTGTTCTCCTTTAATACTCTATAACTGTTCCTGTAAATGTTCCTTTGATTATATTTGTATAAGGGCTTCCTTTTTGCACTTTAATTGTTTTTAGGTTCTTTATTTTCTGCTTTATACAAATGTTCTTTACCGTCTTTTCATTATAAAAGGTTACTGTTTTCGGAATAATTAATTCTTCCAAATATGGATTATATATTTCGCCGAATCTTACGTTTTCGGGAATTTTAAAAGATTTATCTTTTTTGTTCGGCGAATAGTAGGATAAACTTATATATGGGTTTTGATTTGTTGCATAATTAAAAACTACCCCGTCAACATCAAATTGCTGTTTGTTGTTTTTATCAATATAAATTTCCTCAAGGTATGGGTTGGGTGTGTTTTTTATACTATAAAATCCCAATATATAATTTGCTTCATTAAGATACATTCTTTTAATATTTCTGTTATATGTAAAAAGTGATGCGTCAATATACCCCCGGTAGAATGAAGCCGGGCGGAATTCTTCTGACGGAAAACCTTCGCAGAAATAGTACAAGTACCATGCATTTGTATTCCAATAATACAGTCCGCCGTTAATAAATTCATATTGCCAGTTATCAATATCAATACTGCTTAGTTTTTGGCAGTTCGTTGCAAAATTACTAAGAATTCCTAAATCCGTATTTTTAGGGAATGTTATTTTTCTTAAGGAACCGCAATTTTCTATGGATTTACTCTGAAACCATAAAGTGTGGTATTGTTCGCTGTCCTTAAATGTAATTGTCTCAATTTTGGAATTATCTTTGAAAACACCTTGATCAATTCGGTAAACATTTACTCCGTCTATTTTATCAGGAACAACAACATTTTTTGAATTTCCTGTATATTTTGAAATGTGAAGTCTTCCGTCACTGTCTAAATAATGCTGAAATTTATCATATTCCGGTTCCGCAGCAGTTGGCTTGGTTGTATTGGGTTTGCTGTCTGCAGAAGTGCTTTGATTTGGTTTGCTGGTTGTTTGCGAAGTGGAATTTTGTTTATTTGGGAGCGTTTCATTTTTATCAGTACCTATGTGTATGTTGTTTGTTGATAAAGGAGATTTCGTATTGGATTTAGGGGTGGTTGGATTAATCTTTATATCGGAAATCACAGTGCTGTTTGGCTTTAGCGTTTTAGCGGGCTTTTCTGCGTTGTTATGTTGGTTAATGCCGTTTGTCGGCATTTCTGTCTGCTGAGGCTGAGAGGTATTGGTGTTGTTATTTGTGTTGGAGGTGGTGTCCTCGCTTTCATAATACCCAATAGAGTCTGCAGGTTCTATTTTCCCGAGTTTCATATTCAGCTCTGAAACCATAAAGCAAAAAGAAAAAGTAAAAATTGCCCAAAAAATGGCGGAAAATAAGGTGCTTTTTCCGAACTTGGAATCTTTTGAAAATGCTCCGTTTTCAGGTTGCCTTTCTTCACACAGGGTTAAGCATTCCAAGCATATGTTAGCCTCTTCGGGCATGTCCGCATGGCAGTTTTTGCATTGCTTCAACAAATCAACATCTCCATCAAAATTTAACGATTTTAAAAATATTGTAGAGAAAAAGTATTATTTTGTCAATCAAATAAAGAAAATATTTTTTTCAGAGTATACTCTGTCAGCATATAAAACGATATGGTTTTATAGAGCAAAAATTTATTAGATGATTTAGCGAAAGGCTTTGATGCAGAATCCGTAGGTAGCAAGTTTTTAATACAAGTGTTCAAGTAATGCAAGCAGTTTTATCATTAGTAATAAAAAA
This sequence comes from Ruminococcaceae bacterium UBA3323, assembly GCA_002361935.1. Classification (GTDB taxonomy): domain Bacteria; phylum Bacillota; class Clostridia; order Oscillospirales; family Acutalibacteraceae; genus Eubacterium_R. The sequence continues at coordinate 5,237 of DESD01000043.1, forward strand.
TAGATATTGAAAAAAGCGAATCCTTTTTATATAATATTTTATGTATTTAATGGAAGGAAGGATATTTATGCTTTTCAGTAAGAATAAAAAGTATATCAGTTCAATGAACACAAAGGGGATTTTCAGCAATACCTATGATGAAAAATATCCGCAGACGATTGTTAACAAGCTTGTATTAAGCCATTTTAAAAATTCTGATAAGACGCCTAAATGCATCTTCATCGGTTGGGATGGATGCCGCGGTGATGCTATGAAATACCTGATTAAAAGTGAAAATGACAAGATAAGCGGTGCAAATGATGACTTTAATTACAGTGCTGTTAATCTTTTGAAAAAAACAGGCGGCGTTTATATTACATATGTCGGCGGCGATAACGGTTTTCAGCAGGAAACAAGCACTGCTCAGGGCTGGGCCTCTGCTCTCTGCGGAAAATGGATGAAAAAGGAATGGAAAAACGGTATTGAATGGAGCCTTGATGCGGATTATGAAACGGTTATGCAAACGCTTGCCAAGCAGGGATGCAGAACGTCTTTCAGTTGTATCTGGCCTGTTCATTTTGAAAACACATATAAAAATGAAATTGAGTATGCACAGAAGAATAATCTTTCCGAAAGCTATTTTAAGTTTGAAACGGATGCTGAGCTTCACGAAAATATGCTCAGCAGAATAAACAGTGATGATGATTTTATTTTCGGTATTTACGAAAACCCAGATTTAAACGGTCACGGAACCGGTTTCGGAGATTGTAATTACCGCTATGTTTCAGGTGTTTGTAATTTAGATACATTTTCCTATGATTTAATTAAGGCTATTGAAAAAAGGGATACCTTTAAGAATGAGGATTGGCTTATTATAATCGGCTCCGATCACGGAGGACATCTGAATATGCATGGAACGCAGAGGATAGAGGACAGGACAACCTTTCTTGCTGTTTCAAAGTCTGTTAAGGAGCTTATTGACCGATGAAGTACTCAATTGACAGTATAAAGAAGAGCCGAGTTGTGGTTATAGTTTTATGGCTTGTTTATGCTTCTGCATATTTCGGAAGAACCTGTTACTCCGCTGCCATAGCTTCTATTGTAAGTAACGGGATTTACAGCAAGGCCGATATCGGAATAGTAGGAACTGTATTCTTTGTATGCTACGGTGTAGGTCAGATTGTGAACGGCATTTTGGGGGATAGGGTAAATCCGTTTAAAATGGTGTTGTGCGGTGCACTTTTAAGCAGCATTTGCTGTATTTCCATTGCATTTGCCAACAGCATTGCAGCGATGTCTTTCATATGGGGCGCGAATGGTATTTTTCAATCTATGCTTTGGTCACCGCTGCTTCGTATTTATTCCGAAACCATCAATGAAAAGCTGAGGCATAAGGCTGTACTTAACATTGCTCTTTCACTTCCCGTGGGAACAATATGCTCCTATTTGGTATCTACTCTTATCATTAAATATTTCAGCTTTAAATACGTTTTTATTAGCGGCGGTATTGCTGTTTTTACAGCGTTTTCAATTGCTTTTATCTGCTTCCTTTCAATAAGAAAAAGCATTGTTAAAGAAAGAAAAACAGTTCAGTTGTCTGCTGCTGACCAAAAGCCGGAGAAAACAAATATCCGGAACATTATTCTTCTTTCAGGGCTTCTTGCCATTCTTGTTCCGTCCTTCCTTCACGGCATGATGCGGGACGGAATAACAAACTGGGTGCCTACCATGATAACGGAGGTTTACGGCGTATCTCCAAGCCTTTCAACATTTTTAACAATTGCATTGCCTGTGTTTAATGCTTTCGGCGCATATGCCGTAACACCGCTTTATAAAAAGCTTGGCGAAAATGAGATGAAAACGGCAGGTGTTACTGCTGCTATAGCGCTTGTGCCGATGCTTCTTCTGATGCTGATCGGAAAGGTTCCTGTTTTTGCCGTTGTGCTTTTGCTTGCATTAACAACAGCATCTATGTATGCTTTGAATTATCTGATTATATCCCGTGTGCCTGTTCGCTTTGCTTCCTATTCATGCACCTCAAGCATAAGCGGAATACTGAATTCTTTTGCCTATATCGGCTGTTCGGTTTCTGTTTACGGCTTTGGTGCTGTTTCGCAGAAAATGGGGTGGACGGCAGTTATAATCATATGGATTGTTTCGGGTGTATTGACTTCGGCTTTTGCATTTATTTCAAATAAAAAATGGAAAAAGTTTATTAGTTAGCATAAAAGATTCTCTTTTTCAAGAGAATCTTTTTCTTTTTGTTTCTTTAGCAAAGACTA
>DESD01000012.1 GCA_002361935.1 Ruminococcaceae bacterium UBA3323
CGGCTTAGCCGGAGGTCTTGACTTTAATAGGTTCCGCTTACAGTTTGTGAATAATTAGACACGGCATTGGTTTTTGAATCCACTGCTCTGATTCTGTAGACATATTTTTTGCCTTTTATCGGATTGTTAAGCGTTGTTTTATTGGCCGTTACAGTTCGTATTTTATCAAATGAGCCATTCTGATTTAGGTAAACCTCGTATTGATTTGCTCCCGAAACAGCATTCCATGAAATTGTAAATGAAGGAGCAGATGGGTTTGTATTAACCACAAGCTTAACGCCTGCGGGTGTTGAAAGCCTTTTGTGGTTAACTGCGGATACAGCACTGCAGAATTCGGAATAAACTTTGTTTTTGCTGTCAACAGCTCTGGCCTTGTAGGAATATTCCTTTCCATAAGCAGCAACAGCTGTTATAAATGAGGTTGATGCTGTGGTCTTCATGAGCTTGTATGAACCATCTGTCTGCCGGATATAAAGCTCATATTTGTCTGCACCGGCAACTGTATTCCACGAGAGCGTAAAGCTTCCGTTTGCATTAACAGAAACGCTCGTTTTAGGCGTAGCCATTTTTTTGTTGTTTATAGCAGAAGCAACATTGCTGAATTCAGAGTAAAGCTTTTTCTTACTGTCTAAAGCACGAACTTTATAGGAATACGGTTTTCCGTAACCTGCAACGGCGGTTGTAAAGGAAGTGCCTGTTGTGGTTTTCATAAGGCTGTATGTACCATTGGCATTTTTCAGATAAATTTCGTATTTATCTGCACCGTAAATGGTATTCCATGAAAGTGTAAAACTTGCGTTGGCATTTACAACAGCCTTAAAGGTTGGAGCAGAAATGATCTTGCTGTTAACGGCTGATACGGTATTGCTGAAATCAGAATCAGCACCTGTTTTGCTGTCTATTGCTTTAACCTTATAGGAATACGGCTTGCTGTATGCCGCAACAGCGGTTGTAAAAGAGGTTGCTGTTGTGGTTTTCATAAGGCTGTATGTGCCGTTTGTATTCTTAATATATATTTCATATTTGTCTGCCTTGTGCACTGCGCTCCAGGACAGTCTGAAGCTTCCGTTTGCATTTATAGAAACCGGATTGAATGTTGGTGCAGTAAGCTTAATATTGTTTACCGCCGATACAATATTGCTGAATTCGGAATAAACATTGTTTTTGCTGTCTACGGCTCTGACTTTATATGAATACTTAACTCCATAAGGTGCATAAGCAGATGTTGCGCTTGTTTTTGCGACTGTTCCGTTAAGCTGATATTTATCCGTGTTGTTATTGTAAATATAGATTTCATATTTATCAGCACCGACAACAGAGTTCCACGAAAGAGAAAATGTACCGTTATCATTTACTTTGATGTCATTCAGCTTTGGAGTTGCCATTTTCTTATTATTAACGGTGGATACAATGTTGCTGAATTCTGAATAGGTGTTGTGTTTACTGTCGTACGCTCTTACCTTATAGGAGTATTCCTTTCTGTATGCAGCAACAGCGGTTGTAAATGAGGTTGCCGTTGTTGTTTTCATCAAGCTGTAGGAACCATTCGTGTTTTTGATATGGATTTCGTACTTATCTGCACCTGTAACAGTGCTCCAGGAAAGAGTGAAGCTCGCGTTTTCATTTATGGAAACAGGATTGAACGCAGGAGCGGTAAGCTTGGTATGATTAACGGCAGAAACCACATTGCTGTATTCGGAGTAAGCGTGATTGCTGCTGTCTGCCGCTCTGACTTTGTAGGAATACTGCTTTCCGTATGCAGCAACAGCGGTTGTAAATGAAGCTTCGCCTGTTGTTTTCATCAGGCTGTAGGAGCCATCTGTATTCTTAATATAAATTTCGTATTTATCTGCACCCGTAACAGTGCTCCAGGAGAGCGAAAAGCTGCCGTTGGAATTCACCTTAACATCGTTGAATTTTGGTGTTGCAAGCTTGGTATTCATTTCGGATACCTCGTTGCTGAAACCGGAATAAATCTTACTTTTGCTGTTGTACGCTCTTACCTTATAGGAGTATTCCTTCCGGTATGCGGCAACTGCTGTGGTAAATGAGGTGTCCGTTGTTGTTTTCATCAGGCTGTAGGAGCCATTTGTGTTTTTAATATGGATTTCGTACTTATCTGCTCCCGAAACATTGCTCCATGAAAGGGTAAAGCTTGAATCGGAATTAACCTTTACCGTGTTGAAGATTGGTGCAGGGAGAGATGTAATATTTCCATTGTTAACAGCGGATACAATATTGCTGAACGCAGAATAGGTGTTGTATGTGCTGTTTACGGCCCTTACCTTATAGGAATACTGTTTCCCGACAGCGGCAATGGCTGTAGTAAAAGAGGTTGCTGTTGTGGTTTTCATAAGTGAATATGAACCGTCGGTATTTTTGATATAAAGCTCATATTTTGATGCATTTGAAACTGCGTTCCATGAAAGGGTAAAGCTGCCGTTACTGTTTACCCTTACTGTGTTCATTTTTGGTGCGGAAATCGCATCTCCCGGCATATTGTTAAAAACAGGGATTGAAAATGTAATTGCACTGTTCAGTGCACCAACATTTTTGTATGCTGTATAGGTTTTAACGGCTTCTGTTGATGCAGCCTGCACATTTGCCATATATTCGTTGCTGTGCATATATTTTGACGCAGGATTTACATTGAATTTCTGAAGATATCCGTTGTATTGGCTTCCGAAATTATTCGCAATATATTTTGCGCCGTAGTAAATGGAGCGATAAGGGTTTGTCCATGGTCTGTTATAGGTATCTTTTCCGGCCTTTTCAACAAAGTAGTCTGAACGGATATATCCTGTGTAGGTTTTTCCGCCGATGGACACATTGGTAAGTTTAACCCATTTGTAACCGTCACTTTGCACGGCAGTGAAAGAATAATTATTTACTTTTGTTCCGCTCGGAACGGAAGCTATGATGGAGGATTTTGTTGTTGGCTGGCTTCTTAAATTAACGGAAGAGCCTGAGGCTGTCTGCACATAAGAACCGCCTTGCGGTGTATAGGATGCCCACTTTAATCCGTCTGCTGCACCTGTGTATGCGGCAATGTTATAATAGTTGTAAATTCCCTCATAGCCCTTGTATGTACCGCTGGCTCCGCCTGCCGTCGGTTTGCTTCCGCCAACCTCCTGAACGATTTTTGAAGCAAGGTAATAAGCCGAAAGTCCGCTGAACTTTGCAGCGTCCATAACAGCCTGCGAATATTTTACGGTCTGGTTATTTCTTTTATATGTAATTGTATCTCCTTTTGTATTTTTATAAACGATATTTGCATTATGCATCCAGGTTCCTTTCAGGATGCTTTCTACGCCCGCCTGTGTCTGCCCTGAATTGCCAAAGGTGGATTCAAACTGGAAAATATGCTGCTCATCAAAGAAATTTCTTGGATCCATATAGTATTCAACGGCTTTTTGAGAAGCAGAAACCCAGTTTGGATATTCCTTCACAATAGGTGCACCGTTTTTGTAGCACTTGCTGCAGGTGCAGTAAAAGCCCTTTCCGTTGTTTCCGGAATAATTCTGAATAAGCTGCTGAGAGTGTGATTTTCTTTCCTGCAAAACAGAATAGGAAAAATCTTCCCCCACCTTAAGAACATCAAAATTCCAGTTCGGGTGAGCCTGTTTAAGTTTATTTAATGCAGAGATATATGTTTCGGGGAATCCCTTTTTCCGCAAATCTGCCGAATAATCTGCTGCCTGAGCGGAAAAATTGAAGCTTGGGATAACAAGCAATATAGTTAACAGGGATAAAAAAATGCTTAATACTCTTTTTTTCATCATTTCTCTCTCCTTTTTTACATAATATAATTGCTTTAATAGTAACATTTCGGCGCCGCGCTTGTCAATGTTTTTTAACCATTTTGTAATATTTGCATATTTCAATTTCTGAAATGATAAGTTTGTCAAAAAATTAACAGCACAAGGAAAAATATGTATTGATTTTAAAGGCTGTATATAATATAATATTTATCGTAAAAATTTAAATACTAATTTTAATTAAGAGAGGTATTACAATGAACGCATTAAATAAAAAAACAATCGAAGATATCGATGTAAAGGGTAAAAAGGTTCTTGCTCGCTGCGATTTCAACGTTCCGCTTAAAGACGGCGAAATTACAAACGATAAAAGAATTGTTGCTGCCCTTCCTACCATTAAGTATCTTGTTGAAAACGGCGCAAAGGTTATTCTTTGCTCACATCTTGGAAGACCTAAGGGAGAGTACAAGCCTGAATTCAGCCTTGCTCCTGTTGCAAAAAGACTTTCGGAGTATCTTGGCAAGGAAGTAAAGCTTGCCGAGGACGAAAATGTTGTAGGCGAAAATGCAAAGGCTATGGCTGCTGCTCTTGAAGACGGCGATGTTATGCTTCTTGAAAATGTTCGTTACAGAAAAGAAGAAACAAAGAACGAAGAGAATTTCTCAAAAGAGCTTGCTTCTCTTGCAGATATCTTTGTAAATGATGCTTTCGGTACAGCCCACAGAGCACACTGCTCAACAACAGGCGTTGCTGCATTTCTTCCTGCTGTATGCGGTTATCTTATTCAGAAAGAAATCGAGTTTATGGGCGGTGCTCTTGCAAATCCAAAGCGTCCGCTTGTTGCTATTCTCGGCGGTGCAAAGGTTTCCGATAAAATCGGCGTAATTACAAATCTTCTTGATAAGTGCGACACGCTTATCATCGGCGGCGGTATGGCTTATACATTTATGAAATCTCTTGGTCACAATATCGGCACATCTCTTCTTGAAGAGGAACAGGTTGAAAATGCAGGCCAGATGATGAAGGATGCCGAAGCTAAGGGCGTTAAATTTCTTATTCCTGTTGATAACAAGGTTGGCAGGGAATATGATGAAAACACAGAAGCTATGGTTGTAAACAGTGATGAAATCCCTGATGGTTGGATGGGTCTTGATATCGGTCCTAAGACACAGGAACTTTTCTCAGATGCAATTAAAGGCGCAGGCACAATTATCTGGAACGGACCGATGGGTGTTTCGGAATGGGATAATTTTGCTGCCGGTACAATCGCAGTTGCAAATGCAGTTGCTGATTCAGGCGCTATATCTATCGTTGGCGGCGGTGATTCGGTTGCTGCTGTTACAAAGCTTGGCTACAGCGATAAGATGAGCCACATTTCAACAGGCGGCGGCGCTTCTCTTGAATTCCTTGAGGGCAAAGAGCTTCCGGGCATTGTTGCTCTTAACGATAAGGACTGAAAATTACTCTGCGTTCAATAAGGAAAGCAGATTTAAAATAAAAATTGATATTAAAAGAGGTTTATGTTATGAATAAAAATCTTCGTAAAGCAGTCATTGCAGGAAACTGGAAAATGAACAATACGCCTGCTGAAACAACTGCTCTTCTTAATGAAATGAAACCGCTTGTTGCAGATGCAGATTGTGATGTTATCATCTGTGCTCCTTTTGTTGATCTTCAGGCAGCCCTTGATGCAACAGCAGGTTCAAATATTATGGTTGGTGCAGAAAACTGCCACTGGGCAGAAAGCGGTGCGTTTACTGCTGAGGTTTCTGCTCCGATGCTTAAGGCTATGGGCGTTCCTTATGTAATTATCGGTCATTCAGAGCGCCGTCAGTATTTCGGCGAAACCAATGAAACCGTGAACAAGAGAGTTCGTGCGGCTCTTGATAACGGCCTTAAGGTTATTCTTTGTGTAGGCGAGGTTCTTGCTGAAAGAGAGCAGGGTGTAACCTTTGAGGTTGTAGGACTTCAGACAAAGATTGCGCTTCAGGGTGTAACCGAAGAAGAACTTAAAAATGTAATTATTGCTTATGAGCCTGTATGGGCTATCGGTACAGGTAAAACAGCAACGGCTGATCAGGCTGATGAGGTTAACGGTTATATCCGTTCCGTTATCGAAGAGCTTTACGGCAAGGCTGCTGCTGATGCCTTTGTTGTTCAGTACGGCGGTTCAATGAATGCAAAGAATGCGGATGAGCTTCTTTCAAAAGAGAATGTAGACGGCGGTCTTATCGGCGGCGCATCTCTTAAGGCAGAGGATTTTTCAATCATTGTTAAGGCAGCAAGCAAATAATTAAAACAAATCAGTCCTCTTGTCCGAAACACAAGAGGGCTTTTTTAAAAATTTTCGGAGGAAAGATACTTTATGAAAAAACCGGTTGTTTTATGTATAATGGATGGCTTCGGTAAAAACGACAGCGATTACGGCAATGCCATTGCTATGGCAAAAACCCCCAATCTTGATAAGCTTATGGCAGAGTGCCCAATGACCTATATTGGTGCTTCGGGCATGGATGTCGGCCTTCCTGACGGTCAGATGGGCAACAGCGAGGTTGGCCATACAAATATGGGCGCAGGCAGAGTTGTTTATCAGCCGTTAACCCGTATTACAAAGGCTTTTGCAGACGGTGAGGCTTATGAAAATCCTGCGCTCTGCAGTGCCATGAATAACGCCAAGGACAAGGCGCTGCATCTTATCGGCCTTGTTTCTCCCGGCGGTGTTCACAGCCATACAGAGCATCTTTACGGCCTTCTTGAAATGGCCAAGAAAAACGGTGCAGAAAATGTTTATGTTCATGCTTTGCTTGACGGCCGTGATGTTCCGCCGTCCTCTGCTGTTGATTATCTTGAGGAGCTTGAAGCAAAAATGAAGGAAATCGGCGTTGGTAAAATTGCTTCCGTTATGGGCAGATTTTATGCAATGGACCGTGATAATATCTGGGATCGTGTTGAAAAGGCTTATGCTGCTATCGTTTACGGCGAGGGTATTCAGGCTGACGATGCAGTTAAAGCAGTTAAGGAATCCTATGAAACGATTGATGAAGACGGCAAGCATTTAACGGATGAATTTGTGCTGCCCACAGTTATCGGCACAGATGGCAGAGTTAAAGAAAATGACAGTGTTATTTTCTTTAATTTCCGTCCCGACCGTGCAAGGGAAATTACAAGAACCTTTGTTGATCCTGATTTTACGGGCTTTGAAAGAAAGAACGGATTTTTCCCTCTTAATTATGTTTGTATGACGCAGTATGATGCGGAAATGCCGAATGTTGCGGTTGCTTTCGGTCCCGAAGCGTTAACAAATACGCTTGGCGAATATCTTTCTGCCAACGGCAAAACGCAGCTTCGTATTGCCGAAACGCAGAAATATGCCCATGTAACCTTCTTCTTCAACGGCGGTGAGGAAAAGCAGTATGAGGGGGAGGACAGAATCCTTGTTGATTCCCCTAAGATTTCAACCTTTGATTTAATGCCTGAAATGAGTGCTCCTGAGGTTTCCGAAAAGCTGAATGAAGCGGTAAGAAGCGGTAAATATGATGCCGTTATTGTCAATTTTGCAAACTGCGATATGGTTGGTCATACAGGAATTATTCCTGCAGCTGTAAAGGCTGTTGAAACTGTTGATACCTGCGTTGGTTCTCTTGTTGAAGCCGTTAAGGAAATGGATGGTGTTCTTTTCGTAACAGCCGATCATGGTAACGCAGATAAAATGCTTGATGAAAACGGCGAACCGTTTACTGCGCATACAACAAATCCTGTTCCTTTCATCATTGTCAATTATCCGTGCGAGGTTCGTGAGGGCGGTAAGCTCTGCGATATTGCTCCTACAATGCTTAAGGTTATGGGGCTCTCGCAGCCTGCTGAAATGAACGGCAAAAGCATTATCAAATAAATACTGTTTTAAAAGAAAAGGCTTCTTCTTAAGAAGAAGCCTTTTTTGTTGACCTTTTATTTTCAATATGCTAAAATATTGTTGCGAAACATAAAAACCAAATATTTGGAGAAACTAGGGTATGAGTTTTGATTTGTTAAAAACGCATACTCTTATAACTCATACGATGGTTCTCCAATGTATCTGTTTTTATGTTTCGCAGCAGGGAGTTGCGTTTTTGGCGCAGCTTCGGCTGCGCATTTTTTATTTTGAGGAGAAAACGATGACCGTACTTACTTTAATAGGAGAAAAAATGGCTTATTGCAGAGCTTTGCTTGGCTTTTCCAAAAAAGAAATGGCAAAGCTGTTATCCGTTGCACCAGGCACGCTTGCTAAATATGAAAAGGGCATATCTTTGCCGTCCTTACTGGCTTTGTATGAGTTTTCATTAATAATGGATATACCTATGGATGCTTTTGTTTCCGATGATTTTTCCCTGGATGAATTTAAAAAGATGAGCACAAAAACCACATTCGAAATGTTTATCGAATTGTATAACGATATCGTTAAAGGAATTTTCTAAACAAAAAAGCGTCGGCAGGGTGTCCTTTACCAACGCTTTTTATTATCTAAACATTTAAATTACGAATTGCCCATAAATTTTTTATTTGGTCTTTAATGCCTTCATATGTCCATTCTTTTTCGGAATTTTTAATGCTGTTTGGGTCATTAACCCTTATCCTGCCGTTTTCATATCCGACTAAAACAATAAAATGACCTGTTGTTGTAAAATCTCCGGGTCCCATGGAATAGATAATCGGGTTTCCGACCTCCAGATTTTTTATAATTCTGTTTTCATCAAGCGGAAGCTCCGTAACATCAAGCCCAAGCTTTTTGCCGCCCTCACTTATCAGCGCCCATGAAGAGCCCTTTTCCGTAATTCCGTTTAAGGCATATCCGTTTTTCTTTGCAAATTCAATGATTTTATCAGGAGCCATATTTTCATCCTTCGTCAGATAATATGCCGCCATGGAAAGGCAAACCGGGCCGCAGCCTGTTAATCCTGCAACATCGCCGCTGTATTTTATGTATCCCCATCGCTTGTCCCATTGCATAAAAAGCGGAACGGTTTTGCTGTTTTTATATTCATTCAAATTGATTTTGTGATCCTGTTTGTGTTCTTCTGGGTACGAAAGCACAAAATCCTCTGTTTCACTGTTTCTGCTTAACAGTGCAATCAGATTTTCCGGATATTCACTGTAATCAATCCCATGCTTTTCGGCATAGTTCTTAACCGTTTGCTGTGCAGTTTGAGATGTGAAATTTCCGTGATTTGAATTTACAGAGCTCAGAAATATGAAAATTGCGGCGCAGGCTGCAATCATTCCGATAATCAGAAACAAGGCCGGCCAAGCGGATTTCTTTCTTTTTCTTCTTTTTGTCATTTTTCTTTCCTCTTCTCTAATAAAATTAAGCACATAGATTTTCTATGTGCTTAATTTTAATGCTTTATATATGAAATTTGCTAAAGAAAAAATAAAGATTTAATTAAGATACAAAATAATTTTCTTTTCTTTCAGAGTTTTCTGAACATCAATTACTCTTTGGTTTTCCGAACCGCGGAATTTAAGCATGATATTCTTTTTCTCCTTTTCAAATCTTCCGTCTACAAGAATATCCAATTCCTTTAAAAGTGAAATGGAAATGTCCGTTTTTGCACGGGAGGGGATTTCCCCCGTAATTTCTTCTATGGTAAAACCGCTGTAGCACCAGATTGTTTTGCCCGGATATCGTTTTTTGAAATCACGTGCAAGCTTTAAGAGTGTTTCCTGATTTTCCGGTTCAAAAGGCTCTCCGCCAAGAATGGAAAGGCCGGCAATCCATGGATAATCAACAGAAGCAAGAATTTTTTTCGCTGTTTCTTCTGTAAACGGCTTTCCGTATTTAAAATCCCATGCCATGGAATTGAAGCAATCGGGGCAGCAGTGGCGGCAGCCCGATACAAAAAGAGAGGTGCGGACGCCCTCTCCGTTTGCAATATCATTTGTTTTTATTTCTGCAACATTCATATTATAAATGCAACACTCTTTCTTTTATTTCCTGTGTTCTGCCCTGATTCCAGAACTGTGTTCCGATATAACCGCAGGTACGGCGGGCAACATTCATCTTGTCCTGATCCTCATTGCCGCAGTTCGGGCATCTCCAAACAAGCTTGCCCTCGCCGTTATCAACAACCTGGATTTCGCCGTTGTAGCCGCAGCACTGGCAATAGTCGCTCTTTGTATTAAGCTCGGCATACATAATATGGTCGTAAATATACTGCATAACACTTAACACAGCAGGAATATTATCCTGCATATTCGGAACCTCTACGTAGCTGATTGCACCGCCCGGGGAAAGCTTCTGGAATTCAGCCTCAAAGGAAAGCTTTTTGAATGCGTCAATCTCTTCGGTAACGTGAACATGATAGCTATTTGTAATATAGTTTTTATCCGTAACACCCGGAATTTTTCCAAAGCGCTTCTGAAGGCATTTAGAGAATTTATATGTAGTTGATTCAAGCGGTGTGCCGTAAACGGAGAAATCAATGTTTTCCTGCTTTTTCCATGTCTGGCAGGCATCATTCATTTTCTGCATAACGGAAAGGGCAAAGTCCTTTGCTTCGTCATCCGTATGGCTTTTACCGGTCATATATTTAACACATTCGTAAAGACCTGCATATCCAAGGGAAATGGTTGAATAGCCTCCGAAAAGAAGCTTATCAATGGTTTCGCCCTTTTTAAGTCTGGCCAGTGCGCCGTACTGCCAAAGAATCGGAGCAACGTCGCTCGGTGTGCCGAGCAGTCTGTTGTGGCGGCACATCAGTGCACGATAGCAAAGGTCAAGTCTTTCATCAAATATATTCCAGAATTTTGTCATATCTCCGCCCGATGAGCATGCGATATCAACAAGGTTAAGGGTTACAACGCCCTGATTGAATCTGCCGTAATATTTAGGCTGGTTGGTTTTAGGGTCAACATAAGGGGTAAGGAAGGAACGGCAGCCCATACAGGTGTAAACATTTGAATTACCGTTTTTGTCCACCTTAAGCTCCTTCATTTTCTTTGCCGAAATATAGTCTGGAACCATTCTTTTTGCCGTGCATTCAGCGGCAAGGCAGGTTACATCCCAATATTTTGAACCTTCGGTAATGTTGTCTTCGTCAAGAACATAGATAAGCTTAGGGAATGCAGGTGTAATCCAAACACCGCTTTCGTTCTTAACACCCTTAATGCGCTGATGCAGAACCTCTTCAATAATAAGCTTAAGGTCATCTCTTGTCTGACCCTCCGGAACCTCATCAAGATACATAAATACTGTAACAAACGGGGCCTGTCCGTTTGTGGTCATCAGCGTAATTACCTGATACTGAATCATCTGAACACCGCGGTTAATCTCATCTCTTACACGGAGCTCCGTGATTTTATTAACCTGCTCGTCCGTTGGCTCAATACCGGCAGCCTCGAATTCGGCGCGAACATCCTTTTTGAACTTGTTGCGGCTTAAATCAACGAATGGTGCAAGATGGGAGAGACTGATGCTCTGACCGCCGTATTGGCTTGAAGCAATCTGAGCAATAATCTGCGTTGCTATGTTGCAGGCTGTTGAAAAGCTGTGCGGCTTTTCTATCATGGTTCCGCTGATAACGGTTCCGTTCTGAAGCATATCCTCAAGATTAACAAGATCGCAGTTGTGCATATGCTGTGCAAAATAGTCTGCATCATGGAAATGAATAATTCCGTTTTCATGTGCTTCAACAATATCGGGAGGTAAAAGAATACGCTTTGTAAGGTCCTTGGAAACCTCACCTGCCATATAATCTCTCTGAACGCTGTTTACAGTTGGGTTTTTATTTGAATTTTCCTGTTTAACCTCTTCGTTGTTGCATTCAATCAAAGATAAAATCTGATTATCGGTTGTGTTTGCTTTTCTGATAAGTGTTCTGTTGTAACGATATTTAACATATCTTCTTGCAACCTCAAAAGCACCCTGTGCCATAATTTGGTTTTCAACGATATCCTGAATTTCTTCAACGGAAAGCGCTCTGTTTGCTTTCTGGATTTTGAATTCAACATATTCCGCAATGTCTTTAATCTGAGAAGCAGAAAGCTCTTCCTTTTCGCAGGCTGCATTTGCCTTTGTTACGGCTAAAGCGATTTTATTTAAGTCAAAATCTACTTCTGAACCATTTCTTTTGATGATTTTCATAATTCTTATACCCCATATTCCATACTATTTTATATAACATACAAACGATTTCACACATTTTGCCTGATTGCTTAGTTGTTACAAAATGGTAACATGCGTTGTGTGGTGCTTTATCATCATAACAAAACATAGCGCCGATGTCAATAACTTTTTCGAAAAAAATACCATATATTGTGCTGATTTTTTAAAAATTCAAAAAAATTAACGATATGTAGATTTTGCTTGTAGGGATTCATTTGCTGGTTTTTTGGCTTGAAATCAGCAAAAAACATAGAAATCTGCAAAATTTATGCATAATTATTACAAAAGTGTAAATACAGAGTGTATAATACATGCCGGGCGGTTAAAACAACAATATATTACATATATAGAAAATATACCCACTATATATTGCGGTTAGGCAAAAATAACCTTAACTTTGTGCAAATTAACTATAAATATTTCAAAATCGCTTCTAATTTCCAAATAAATATCAATTGCAATATGATTACAAGTTTGTTATGATAATAGCGTGATGAATAGATTGTAATGATTATTATGTTGTTGCAATGTTACAATATTATCTTAAATTGTGGGAAAGCTAAGATTAAGGAGGATAAAATTATGAATAATGCTTGGAGAGGATTTAAAACAGGCGAATGGTGCAATGGTATCAATGTTCGTGATTTTATAAATAAAAACTATACTGCTTATGACGGAGATGCTTCGTTTCTTGAGGCGCCGACCGAAAGAACGGAAAGAGTAAGCAAAAGGCTGAATGAGCTGCTTATTGCCGAAAATGAAAAGGGCGGCGTATTGGATGTTGATACAAGCAAGGTGCTTACAATTCTTTCTCATAAGCCCGGCTATGTTATTCAGGAAGATGATATTATCGTTGGTCTTCAGACGGATGAGCCTTTAAAAAGAGGTGTTTCTCCGTTTGCCGGTTACAGAAATGCTGTTCAGGCGTGTGAAGCTTACGGCTATGAAATGTCCGATAAAATAAAGGATGAATTCACTTACAGAACCACTCATAACACGGGTGTTTTCCGTGCATATACAGATACAATGAAAAAGGCACGTCATGCAGGTATTTTAACAGGACTTCCGGATGCTTATGCAAGGGGAAGAATTATCGGTGATTACCGCAGAATTGCACTTTATGGCATGGATTATCTGATTGAGCAGAAAAAGCTTGATAAGAAAAAGCTTGGCGAAAAGGATGTTATTGATGAAGAAACCGTTCATCTTATGGAGGATCTTGCAAAGCAGCTTGAATTTATGAATCAGCTTAAAATTATGGCACTTGATCACGGCTTTGACATTTCCGCCCCTGCCGAAAATGCAAGGGAAGCTATTCAGTGGCTTTATTTCGGTTATCTTGGTGCAATCAAGGAGCAGAACGGTGCTGCAAACTCAATCGGCAGAATTGCCGAATTTATTGACTGCTACATTGAAAGGGATTTTGCAGAGGGTACGCTTGATGAAAAGGGCGCACAGGAGCTTATTGATGATCTTGTTGTTAAGCTTCGTCTTGTCCGCCATCTTCGCACACCTGAATATAATGACCTTTTTGCAGGTGATCCTGTGTGGGTAACCTGCTCGCTCGGCGGCGTTACAAACGAAGGAAAGCATATGGTTTCAAAAACCTCTTTCCGTGTCCTTCAGACGCTTTATAATCTTGGTTCAAGCGCAGAGCCGAATATTACGGTTTTATGGAGTCAAAAGCTTCCGCAGGGCTTCAAAAATTTCTGTGCACAAGTTTCTATTGATACGGATTCCATTCAGTATGAAAATGATGATGTAATGAGAAGGGATTACGGCGATGATTATGCCATTGCATGCTGCGTATCTGCTATGAAAGAGGGCAAGCAGATGCAGTTCTTCGGTGCTCGCTGCAATCTTGCAAAGGTTCTGCTTATGGCGCTTAACGGCGGTAGAGATGAGGTTCACGGAGATCAGATTGCGCCTGAAAGCGAAGCATTTGATGAAGCAGTGCTTGATTATGATAAGGTGGTTAAGGCTTATAAGGAATATCTTTCATGGATGGCCCGCCTTTATGTGAATACAATGAATATTATCCACTATATGCACGATAAGTACGCTTACGAAAGGCTTATGATGAGCCTTCATGATACGGACGTTGAGCGTCTTATGGCTTTCGGTGTTTCAGGCTTTTCGGTTGCAGTTGATTCCCTTTCCGCAATCAAATATGCAAAGGTTACGCCTGTTAAGGATGAAAGAGGAATTATTACCGATTTCAGAACAGAGGGTGATTTCCCTAAATACGGCAATGATGATGATCGTGTTGATGATATTGCAAAAGACCTTATCGAATATTTCTATAATGAGCTTTGCAAAACACCTGCTTACAGAGGTGCTAAGCATACGCTTTCCATCCTTACAATTACATCAAATGTAATGTACGGCAAGAAAACAGGCGCTACCCCTGACGGAAGAAAAGCAGGCGAACCTTTTGCACCGGGTGCAAACCCAATGCACGGCAGAGATTCAGAGGGTGCCCTTGCTTCTCTCAACTCAGTTGCCAAGCTGGATTACGGCTGCTGCCAGGATGGTATTTCCAACACATTTTCCATTACTCCCGATACGCTTGGCTGTGATATGGAAAACAGAATTCAGCATTTAACAGATATGCTTGACGGCTATTTTGCGCAGGATGCACATCATCTTAATGTAAATGTTCTGAACCGTCAGAAGCTGATTGATGCGATGAATGATCCAACGCTTTATCCGTCACTTACAATCCGTGTTTCCGGCTATGCAGTAAACTTTAATAAGCTTACCCGTGAAAAGCAGGAAGAGGTTATCGCAAGAACATTCCATACCTCCATGTAAAAAATGAAATGAGAAAAGGCTTCCATAGGGAAGCCTTTTTTGTTTAAAAAATGCCTTTAACGATATCGTTGTGCAATTCAATAAACATTTCGGATGTTGTTTTTGCACTCATCTTTTTAAATTCATCCAGG
>DESD01000009.1 GCA_002361935.1 Ruminococcaceae bacterium UBA3323
GTAAGGCAGAGCCAAAGGGACATATAAATCCTTTAAAAATAAATGGTCACATTTATTTTATCATAGGAAAAACCCGTTTTCAATATAAAAATAGGCTGATGTGCGAATAAACCTGCAGTGATTTCGGCGGAACGCAACAATGCGTTCCATACACGGTAGTACAAAAATACGGACAGGCGTTAAACCCTGTCCGCACAAATGAAATATTTACATTTTATCTTTATCTATTTAAGATTCAGTCCTGACGGTAAGAGGAGAGGAAATCGGCAATAGTTCCTGTTGCCTCCTTAAGCACCTCAAGACGGGGAAGATAAACTACTCTGAAATGGTCCGGTTCTTTCCAGTTGAATCCACCGCCGTGGATAATCAGAATTTTCTTCTCACGGAGCAAGTCAAGCGCAAACTGCTCGTCATTGTGAATATTGAACTTTTTAGTATCAATTTTTGGGAAAATGTAGAATGCCGCCTTGGGTTTAACCGCCGTAATTCCGGGAATGTCATTGAGCGCATTGTAAATATATTCTCTCTGCTCGTAAATTCTGCCGCCGGGGACAATGTAATTGTTAACGCTCTGGTAGCCGCCAAGAGCCGTTTGAACAATTGACTGTGCAGGCACATTTGAGCACAGGCGCATATTAGAAAGCATATTAAGACCCTCAATGTAATCCTTTGCACAGGATTTATCGCCGCTTAAGATCATCCAACCTATTCTGTAGCCTGCAATCATATGAGATTTTGAAAGTCCGCTGAATGTAACGCAAAAAACATCGGGAGCAAGAGACGCAATTGAAATATGCTCCTCACCGTCCATTACAAGGCGGTCGTAAATTTCGTCCGAAAAAATCATAAGTCCGTTTTCCCTTGCAATCTGCACAATTTGCAAAAGCAACTCTTTAGGGTAAAGCGCACCTGTGGGGTTGTTGGGGTTGATTATAACAATAGCCTTGGTTCTGTCGGTTATTTTGCTCTTAATATCGTCAATATCAGGGTACCATTCGGCGCTTTCATCACAAATATAGTGAACCGCAGTACCGCCCGCAAGAGTAACGCATGCAGTCCAAAGCGGATAATCGGGAGAGGGTACGAGAACCTCGTCACCGCTGTCAAGAAGCGCCGACATACTTAAATTTATAAGCTCGCTGACTCCGTTACCCGTAAAAATATCGTTAACCGACAAATTCGGGATATTTTTATTCTGTGCATACTGCATTATGGCTTTTCTTGCAGAGAACAGACCCTTTGCATCGGAATACCCCTCGCAGTCGGTTAACTGGCGCTGCATATCGTAAATTACCTCGTCAGGCGTACGAAAACCGAACGGCGCAGGGTTGCCGATATTAAGCTTTAAAACGTGCATTCCGCGCGCTTCCATCTTCGCCGCCTCTTCAACAACAGGCCCTCTTACATCGTAAAGCACATTATCAAGTTTTGAAGATTTTTTAAATTCACGCATATATATTTCCTTTCAGGACTAAATTTAAATAATAGGTTGTTTTTTGTTTTATACATTATAGAACATCCGAGCGGCAAATTCAACAATAAAATAAATAATTACTTATCTGTTTTTAAGCTGAATTCCCATTTGCAGCAGCAGTCCTTGTCCGTCACATCGGGGTAACAGCTAAGGCATTTGCACTCGATTCTGTCATCAATTGTTTTAGCAAAACCGCTGTATTCAACAATGCCCACCGACTTGCACGGGTGGTACGGCATACCCTTGCGCTCCCGTGCGGTTTGAACTCGGCATTTTTTCATTGTATAAATAAGTTTCCCGTCTATATATTCAAAGGTTGCTTCGTTAAGGTTTGCATAAAAGCGAAGCTTTAAGGCTTTTTCTAACCCTTCAAGACCCGAATGTTCCGAAAGTCCCAAAAAGTCCTTGATTCTTTTTGCCTCGATAACGGTAAACCGCTCCCACGCATTTTTATCGTGAAGCATCGCTTTGTCCATACCGTCAGTCTGCTCAACGGACTGAAACCAAACGCCGTCAAGAGCAAGCCAGTTTTTTGAATATATCTCTATAAGCCTTATCAGCTCTTCCTTTGAAAATTCTGAAAGCTCGTTATTCATTGTAAGTTATCCCCCGTCATTTTTGCTTAAACCGTTTGATTTCATTTTGGAGATTTTCCAAAAACAAGCCTGCTTGGGCACCGTCCATTTGCGTGTGGTGAAACTGGAAAGAGACTGTTAAATAATACTTAAACAGCTTCTTTTTGTATTTTCCCCATATCATAAACGGGTTGTTAAAAATTCCGCTGTACATTCCCACCGCTCCGTCTATTTCCGTTTCTGTTACAGCGGAAGTTCCGATAACCATACTGTCTGTAAGGTCAATATTTTCGCACGCTTGTGCCGCCTGCCGTGTGCATTTTAAATACCTGCGGTTGTATTCCGCCAAATCGTCAGTATAAAGTATATCAACAGAATTTATTTCACCGTTTTTGTTTTTAACAATTGTGTTTACCGCAAGAGAATCGTACTGCACCAGCGTATCACCTACGGGGAGCAGATAAAATTCCTCTATCGGCGAAGCGGCTTTTCCTATGCACCAATCCAAAAGCATATTAAATTTAAGCCCTTTTTTCCTGCCGTATTTCACTAACGCAGTTACATCTAACGTCTTAAACAGTGTCACCGTAGGATTCGGGGCGTGCATCCAAAGCTCAAAAGCCTCGGCACGCTTTGTCTGTTTATAATCTACCTCTTTGACCATATTCCCTCCGTAATATATAAATCAGCCGACAATTTATGAATAACCGTATAAATTTTCTAATCTCAAAGCTTTAAATATTCACTTAAAGCCTTATATTTCAAGTTGTTCCTGTATGAATTTAATTTTATCAGAGTCTTTCTTGTTTCTTATCTGCGTTCTGTATCCGTCCTTTGCCGAGGCGGTATAAACCTTTAAATACTGCTCCAAAGACAGCAGTCTGAAACGGGTATTTTCCTTTTTTATTTCCGCTATGTCAGATATACAAATATCCGCAAAAGGCTCCAAATCTTCTATCCCTGCATAGGAATAGTGAACCCCGTTTTTGTCAAATGTATGCTCGCTTTCATCTGTGAGCACATACCCGTTTTTCTCAAGAAGATTCTTAAACCCGTCCCATTTTTCAGTAATAAAAGCTTCGGGTATTAAAATATCAATGTCATCGGCATTTAAGTCTTTTCCCGTCAAATATTCCAAGCCCAAAGAGCCGTACAGCAACGGTACAATCCCCAATTCTTCTGAAATAAGCCGTGCATTTTCAAAAAAGCCATTCATATTGTTTTTCCGTTTTTCTATTGCAATTGATGATACAATCGCATACACTACCACTGCAATTTCAACCGCTGTCCCTAAATAAAAGAGCCATTTCGTTTGCAGTATTATTTCTACCGTATTTATCAAGAAGATAATTCCGATCAAAGCAAATACAATTCCCGACTGTTTGTAATGCGGTTTTTTGTTCATTGTTTCCCTATCCTGCTTTGAAGCGCCGATATATGCATTGTTAAACAGAAAGCCTTTTTCCCTAAACTGCAAAATGCTTATTACAAAACAGACAATTGCTATTGCACCTAATACAATCGCCCCGATTACTTTTACCATAATATCATATCCTTAAATGTCGCAATTCTGCTTTTTAATTCGTGTCATCACCGCCACGCACTCCACATGGAACGAGAGGATAGCAAGTCTGTTATCGCCTTTTAGTAATTTAAGGAAATATTTCTAAGTCGGGTTTGGTCTTTTGTCCATTTATGGGAATATATCTATTATGATACTCTAATTTTTGATGCTATAGTATCGATAACATCATTATATGTAGTGCAAATAAAGTCCGCAGACAACTCTATCATTAAATTTCTCAAGCTTGAACTATCTCCCTCTAAAATGTCACAATTGGAACTATAATAAAGAATAATCGTTTTTCCGAGTTTTTTGGCCATTCCAATTAGTGCTGCTGCCCCTGCATCCGTTTCGGTCCCATCAGCACAAACAGCAAGTATATCACTGGAAAAGAGCATTTTTATATCATTTTCACCCCGAACGATAACACTATCCTCCTTCGAAGAAAATCTTTCTGTACAATAATAAGTTATTCCACGTTTTTCTAAACCATCTGTGATCTGCCTCTCAATCATTCTTGTCCATTCATATCGTCCTCCCAGCATATCTATACAAACACTTTTACGAGGAAGTTCAGAATTAACTGGAGCAGGAATATATGAATTATAATCTTCATATAACTTTCTAATAATCGGGGTCAACTTTTCTAAAATATTATCTTCGGCTTGTTTTAATCTCTCTGCATATTCTTCTGCAATCAATTCCATTTTCCCACAATCAGATGAAATTTCATATTTTGAAGCCGGAATTTCAGGCATATAGATGTACTCTGCTATAATTCTATGTATAATTGGATCTGAATGATATACTAGCTTTTTATCAATTCTGTAGTATTGAACATCAGAAGAAAGCAAGATTATTGGAACATTATTTGCAAAAGCATAGCCAATCTCCATACATATTCCATCATCCTTGGTTGGATCATCTAAATAGGTAATTAATGAATGTAGATGTTCCAATCTACTAATATCAGCATCATAAATTACCTGAAAGGCATTATCACATTTTAACAATTGATCTTCATTAGTATCTCTAAATGGCAAATATAGTGGATACACTTCCAATACACTACCTTCATCACTGACGCAATTTTTTAGTATTTCATAGACCTTTCGCTCAAGAGTGTTTCCAGCCATTTTATCACAAATATTAAATAATTTTGTCGCTATATAAATTTTTTTCTCTCCATTTAGTAGTTTTTTCTTCATTTAAAATCATCCCTCTTTCTCAAAATCATATAATACAGAAATGGTACGTCATCGACACTTGTATTCAAATGTTTTGCCAATCCCAATATAACACTTGAAATAATTTTACAGGGAATTAGATTGTTCGGCGTTAAAATATCATATCGCAAACATTCAAAGTCATATGATGCCGTTAATGCAAGCAAGTTTTGCTTTGTATAAACATATGGGTGCCAAATTTTTAGTCGAAAATCACTAGATAAAATGTAACGGCCGTCATATCTACCTATAGATTTTAGATAGTCAACATATTCTGAAGTAGTTTCGGAAAGTAAAACAATTCCATTGAATTTCAGTACTCGTCTAAATTCCGCTAATGAATCTCCATTAAAATAACTTCCATTTAATGTACTCACAATTATATCATATGTACTATCTTCATACGGCAACATATATGCTGAACAGCAATTAAATTCTATTTGATAGTTTTTATGTTCAAAAGCCCTTTTAGTATAATTTACAGCTTCAGCATTAATATCGGTAAAAGTAATGTTCAAACCAGCTTTACAATAATCTTCAAGAGATGCACCAGTCCCTCCTCCGACAAATAATACTTTTTCATTACCGTTAATAAATCCTTTAATGGTATTCCTAAAAAATGCCCCTCTTATTATATCAATACATTTTAATGAACCTAATCGTTCTTGCATAATCAAACTCTCCGAACCTTTAACATTTCCAAAAGATAGTTACTAGAATAATCTTTTAATTTAAAATAAGAACACATGCTACCAAATCTTAGTGCCGTTTCTAGTTGCCCATTTAAACACAGTCCAGCAATTGCACCACCTGCAAAACAATCTCCTGCTCCCGTTGGATCGACAACCGTATTTGCTGTCATTGGTTCCATTATTATGACCTCTTTATGACTCACTGCATAATTCTTGATGTGCGAAGTGATAAATGCAATGTTTTTTATCCTCTTTTTCAAAAAGTCGATAGTTTCCTCTAACGTGTTACACTCTGACAAAAAGCAGGCTTCTTCGTAATTCATAAATATATAATCTATTTTATCTAGCAATGAACAATAAAGCTCTTTATTGCGAAGCAAATTATCTATGTGAAATTGCATTGCAATCACAGCATCTTTATTACTATCCGTTATTATCTGCAATGTCTTAAAATCTTGCTCAGGAACTGTTTCACATATATTGTATAAATCATATTGATCCATATAGGATATATTTTCATAAATGTGCGGCTCAGAGTCTCTAATATCCATTGAAAACTTTTCTTCACAAAAACGCAATTCCTCATCATAGTACATATTGAAACGTATGGTGTGTTCGAAATCGATGATATGATTGGTTCCAATCCCAATTTGCTGAAGTTCGTTTATTAAGTTCGCCCATTCTTTTTTGTTAACATAGCACAGCATATCCGTTTTCATTCCCATAAGTGCAGCAGACAAACAAAAATGCAATACAGAACCTCCGTAATTTTTATTAACCTTGTTGTTTATAGTAGTAACATCCCATCCAATCTGACCTACGCTTAGAACTTTCAATAACTACACCCCCCATTCATAAAAAGTTGTTCTTGAATAATCCTCTCTATATTTTGCGCAACTATCAATTGGCTTTTTCCTACTGTTTCAATGCAAAATACTTTTATGTCTAATCCATCTGATATTAGCTTTTCGTAGTTGCTTTTAACCTTTAATAGACTTTCAGAAGTTTCAAAAAAATCTATATTTCCATTACGATTTTTAATCCTCTCTATAGCGGCTTCAACAGTAACATCAAGATAGAAAACCATATCCGGTTTCTTTAGAAATTGATGCAACATTAACAACCACTCTTTATCTACATTCATCATTTGGTATGCTACAGTAGACAAGTAATTTCTGTCACTTATAACAAAATCATAGCCATCTTCTATACGTTCTTGGATGTCATACGAGTCGGCAGCATATAACAGAGCAAGCGAAGTTTGATTTATATGTAAATTTTTCATCTGATTTCTTAATAACAAACCTATCTCTGAGTGACTAGGTTCAGAAATCTGAAGCACTTTATATCCACGTTGAATCAAGCTATCTGAAATTTTTGAACAAATGCTTGTCTTACCGCTCCCATCAATTCCCTCAAAAACAATATAATGTCCTTTCATAGATCCATCTTCCCCCTATAATCTTTATATGAGTGTATTTGTTCCAGTAGTACTCTCTTTTCGTAATGAGTTAGTAACAATTCCCACATCAAACAGTAATAAGAAATTTGATCATTTTTTTTAACTTGAGCCGCTGGATGATATACAGGCAAAACATATGTTGGAGCATTGTCTTTTGATATGTTTATAATATTATTAATATTGGAGCTATACCGAACCAAATTCTCTCCCAAAGTCTTATAGACCGGTATACCATAACTCTTGCCTATAGAGTAAAATGGCCAATATCCTAAGGTAATGATTACCAATGGTTTTATAATTTCAATTTCTTTTTTTAATTTATCCGCACAATTTTCAGTACAAAATTTAGGTTTGAAATTATTGTTTCCCCTATAATTAGTTCCTTTTCTTGCGCATAAAACCGCATTGGTTACAAAAAAGGAGTCCAATATTGTTTCGTCAACAATAATCCCTTTCTCTTTGGCAGATTGTACAATAAATTCTGTCATTAATTCTTTTGTCATGCTTTCAGGTTCATTAACAATTTCTGACCAAGCTTTTTTTCTATCATCTTTTTCAACTATAGATTCAAAATACTTATTATGAAGCCTTTCCATATCTATGTAAGGTCCCCAATCCTGCCCGACAATCATTAATTTGGAGTCTGATCTATTTATCCAGTCTGTCCAAATAGATGGAATGTTCAATGCGAATTGCTCATTTTGAAATATATTGATTAACCCGCCACATCCATCAGTCTCTTTTTTCTTTTCACTAAACCTTTTACATTTCGTACAATTAGCCATTTCTTTAAACTGCTCAATTAATAAGTCAACCTTGCTCATTATTGTGTTTCCTCCTATTTCTATTTACCTGGAATCTTATGGCATTCATCCAAATATTTATGTGCAAAAGAAATCAGCGTCAAAATATCTAGTGCTTTTGCCTCATCAACTTTCCAATTTATTTTAGGAGTATGAGCTGCTGGATTTCTGACCAAATGAAAAATTGCCTCCATAAGCTCTTTCAATCCAATAAATTCACTTTTCTCACTATCTGTCTGCATACTATTAAAAAACAAATAAGGATCATTTTTGGCAAAGGCTGTTTGGAACAATGTACCCCCATCTGTAGTCAACCCTGTGATTTGTCGTACTCTTTCTGCCAGTCCCTTTGCTGCCTCAAAAACAGCATCATAATAATCTTTTTGTAAATAATCTTTAATACAATATTTTCGAACTTCCATATGTATCGCTCTGTTGTATAATTGTTTCTGTAAACTATTTACCCTTCTGTCAACTTCATCAAGAGTTTTGGCTTGTACAACCTCAGTCAGCTTACCTTCTTTTGTTATCTCAAGACCAGCAAGCAAAAGTGCCTTATTTGTTCCTTCCAACAAATAGTTGTACTTATCTCGGCTTCTTTCATCTGTAAAAGCGACAGGGTTTAGTGCTTTTTCTAAAAAAGTATAAACAAGAGTAAAAGAATGATTTTTATTTATTTCCATAGCCAAACAGTTATACAACCAATCCCGCTTATTTAATCCCATCGTATAACCATACGCATTACTTGATCTACCATCTGATGCAATTTCAATTTTGCTCTGCTCAAGCAATCCTATTAGTTCTGTTTTTGTATATCCTAAATTTGTTTCAGCTAAAACATTACAAACTGCCTTTAACTGTTGTTCATCTAGCTGTTTATTTACCATTTTTATTTTTGTTATTCCTTTCTCATATTCTTATATGTATAGCATACTATTTCGTTGCAAGATAATCTTGTGCTTTCTGTTTTAAAGTTGTCACATATTCTTCATACAATGAAATCAATCCATTAGACACAGTAGGTTTAGATAATACATAGTTATTCCATAACTCCGGTTTATCGACTTGTTCTAACAAACACGGCAAAAAACTTGTATTCTGTAATATCATAATTTCTATTTGTCGTAATGGAACAACTTTTACATGACTCTGTATGTATTTTTTCACTTCATTAGATATCTTGTTTTCCTTCTTTTCCCACATTTCAAATGCCATGTTATATATTAAGTGTCGGGGAAGAAGTGCATCTTCCAGAACTACAACAACTCCAAATAAATGTTCTTTATCATATAACTCCTCCAATTTGAATTTACCATCTGCATAATTTACAATTTGCTGGTATACTTGAATAACAGCCTTGGCATATATCTCAGTTTCATTTTCAATCTCTACCTTATCAAATTGCCTTATTTTTAGACTCGGAGTTAATGCTTTTGTGTCATAAAAAGTACAGAACCCTCCTTCTCCAACCAGCACATCTGATGTCTTATTCTTTGATTTTCCATATTCAATCTCTTTACTGATCCAAGTAATTCCCGAAACCTGACAATATAAATCATATAAGTAAGATTCTATTATCTCCTTACCAAAAATCTTACGCAATTTACTATTATTCAATGTGATTCTATTGAGTAATGATTCAGTAACCGCATTAATTATTAAATATGGTGATGGAATATATGTGAATTCTGCTCCTGAAATAAGTGGATACCAATATTGTATTTTCAATCCGTAATAATAATCTAATATTTTTCCTTTATATAAATTCTCCAAATTCCTTTTATATTCATCAATGTCAATACTAAGAGCTTTTACAACACTATTAAGTTCAAACACCTTACCAAGGTTTCTCTGGATCTCATCAGTCGATATTCTATCTCTACACTCGCTATTCATGAGTAAAAATACAATAAACGCAAAAAGAGAAAAATCTTTATATTCAGTTTCAAAATTCTCCTTTAATATTTGATTCATGTCAATTTTATCATTTGAAAAAGTAAAAAAGTAATTATATCTAAACAGCTTTTGTAAAATTAAACCTTGTACTGGAAACTCATGCAAACCTGCAATCATCATAAAAACATCCGGGTAAGTTCCTTGCTCTTCAGCCAAGGATAATTCAGGATGCCAGTAGTTTCTTATATTTGTAATTATTTTAGCGAAAGCCTCGCCATTAATTATCGTATCAACATCTTCATCATTATAAACAACAGAAAAAGCCGCAAAGGTTTCAAGTTCCCAAGGCATAATATTTTCTTTCAATGCCAATTGCATATCCACTTCTGAACAACTCATAATTCTAGATGAATATTTCTGACAAATCATCATTTTACTTTCAAACGAATATTTAGATAACTCTTTCAAAAAAGATAAATCAGAATGTATCTTATTATCCTGTTCTTCTACCTTATCCATAAATAAATTTCCTCTAACATATGGCACTATTACCTCTCTTATATCACAAAGCATTATCTTTTTTATTCTATTCTCTTACCATCCGGCAACACAAACGCCTGCTCAAATTTCACATTCAAAACCTCAGCAATCTCCATCATTTCCTCAAACGAAATCGTCCTACGCTTCAGCTTCTTATTAAAATTCTGCGGCGACTGCCCGATACGCCTTGCCAGCTCCGCTAGGCTTATATTCTTCTTTTCACATAACTCCCTTATCATATCCGATGCAGTCATGATACACCTCCGCTAATATACTACTATTATAAACCTTTTGGTTGACATTTTCAATATGTCTATGTGAAAATTAACTGAAAATTCAAAAAGCACCCTGTGAGCATATACTGCCACAGGGTGCCGAAACTCCGTTTATTTATTGGTTTCTTAGGATATCCACCGAAATCCCCGATTTCAATTCTATCTCAAACTTATTATCAAACACTGTAACTTTCGCTATCAAGCGTCTGACCAGCTGTTCATCGTACTCTTCAATCTCCGTTGTCTGGCTGTTCAGGAATGCTTTCATGTTGAAAATGCTTTGTTTTACTCCCTCCATTTCAGCCTTGTCAGCCAGTATCTGCTGCTTTTCCTCACGCAGTTTATGTGCGACTGCATTTGCTCCTCTTGCAATGATAGGAGGTTCAACCTCCTCATCAACCGTTATGCCAAACCGGGCGTTTTTACCCTGGTTAAAAGCGGCACGGTCGATGCCATAAGCTACGGCATGGTGGTCTGTGGCATTCAAAGTGAAAGACACATCTTCGTTTATGCCGCTGCCCTGGGGACCGTTCTCATCCTTTCTTCCGATCATGGAACCCTGCAGGGCAACAACCGCCATCCCGCCCTGGTTGCACGAAGGATTGCCACCGTTGGCATCGAGAGTCCTCACCGTTTCAGCCTCATAAAATCCGCTGTGCGGGTTATCCGACTTCATGGAGTTGCTGTCTTTGGAACATATCCCATAAACAACTGCCACGCCGCCCTGGTTGGAATCGGGAGCATTGCCGCCTGTGTCAATCGTCCTCGCCGTTTCTGTTTCATAGCAGTTCTGGCGGGAGTTCTTCGTCCCCTCGGAAGTAAAACGCA
>DESD01000027.1 GCA_002361935.1 Ruminococcaceae bacterium UBA3323
TATGCCTTGGGTATTATAATCTTATAAATAATAATTTAAGTTTTAGGTATTTATATGAAAAAGCTGCTTATTTATTTAAAAGATTATAAAAAAGAAAGCTTCTTTGCGCCTCTCTTTAAAATGCTGGAAGCTATATTTGAATTAATTGTTCCTCTTGTTGTTGCATCCATTATTGACGATGGAATTTTAAACGGGGATATAAAGTTTATTGTTTCCCGTTCGGCAGTTCTTGTTGCTCTGGCAGTTATCGGCATGGTTGCGGCAATAACAGCACAGTATTTTGCAGCGAAAGCTGCAACCGGATTCGGTAAAGAGCTTCGCCATGCTTTGTTTGATAAAATTGAATCTCTCTCTTTTTCGGAAATTGACAGTGTGGGTACATCCAGTCTTATTACAAGATTAACTACGGATTCAAATCAGGTTCAGAATGGTGTAAATTTAGTTTTAAGATTATTTTTAAGAAGTCCTTTCATTGTTTTCGGTGCAATGATTATGGCATTTACGGTTGATGTAAAATGCGCTTTGATTTTTGTTGGGGTTATTCCTGTTCTTTCAATCGTTGTTTTCGGAATCATGGCTTATACCATTCCGAAATATAAACAGGTTCAGAACAATCTTGACAGTATAACGCTGAAAACAAGGGAAAATCTCAGTGGTGCAAGAGTTATCAGGGCATTCACACAGGAAGAAAACGAAATTTTTGATTTTACGGATAAAAATAAAGCTTTAACACATCTTCAGAAGGGCGTTGGCAGAATATCTGCCTTAATGAATCCTGTTACGTATGTTATTATAAATCTTGCTGTCATCGCTTTGATTTACAGCGGCGCTGTTCAGGTTAATATCGGCAATCTCTCACAGGGCGAGGTTGTGGCACTTTATAATTATATGAGTCAGATACTTGTTGAACTGATTAAGCTTGCAAATCTGATCATTACAGTTACAAAGGCGCTTGCCTGCGCTTCCAGAATTGAAAATGTTTTAAGCCTTGAAAACTCCCTGGAGCATAATGATAACGGAAAATATCAATCCTCAAATGCGGTTGATTTTGATAATGTTTCATTAAAATACAAAGGCGCTTCTGAAAATTCACTTGATCATATTTCTTTCAGTGCCGAAAAGGGGAGCGTAATAGGTGTTATAGGCGGAACAGGCAGCGGCAAAACCAGTCTTGTTTCTTTGATTCCTCATTTTTATGATGCCACAGGCGGAAATGTTCTTGTTGACGGAATGGATGTTAAATCCTACTCTGATGATGATTTAAGACAGAAAATCGGTTTTGCTCTTCAAAAGGCAGCTTTATTTAAGGGCACGGTTCGTGAAAATCTTAAATGGGGGCGTGAGGATGCAACGGATGAGGAAATGCTTTCTGCGCTTAAAGCCGCACAGGTGCTTGATACAGTTATGGAAAAAGGCGGTCTGGATGCTGAAATAGAACAGAACGGTTCGAATTTATCGGGCGGTCAGAAACAAAGGCTTTCCGTTGCAAGAGCACTTGTGAGAAAGCCGGAAATACTTATTCTGGACGATAGCTCCTCTGCACTTGATTATGCAACGGAAGCAGCTATGCGAAAAGAAATATTAAATCTGGATTATCATCTCACAGTGTTTATCGTCAGCCAGCGCGCTTCTTCGGTAATGGGCGCTGATAAAATCATAGTTCTTGATGATGGTTCTGTTTGCGGAATCGGAAGCCACAATCAGCTTCTTGAACAATGTGATGTTTATAAAGAAATCTATGCTTCTCAATTCGGAGAGGAGGATAGCAATGAAGAATAAATCCGTTCTTAAAAAAGTTTTATCTTATATCGGCAAATATAAGTATGTTCTTTTTATTTCTCTGCTGTTTGCCGTTTTGTCTGTTGCATTAACACTTTATGTACCTGTTCTTGTCGGCAATGCCATTGATTGTATTATCGGAAAGGGGAAAGTAGATTTTGATTCCATTGTTGAAATTTTGCTTAAAATACTGATAATTGTTGCAGTAACGGGGCTTTTGCAATGGATTATGAATGTTTGCAATAACAGAATTACATTTAATGTAGTTCGTGATATGCGAAACAGAGCATTCAGAAAAATTGAGGTTTTGCCGTTCAGTTATCTTGATTCTCATGCACAGGGTGATACGGTAAGTAAAGTTATTACGGATGCCGATCAGCTTGCAGACGGTCTTTTAATGGGCTTTACCCAGCTGTTTACAGGTGTGGCTACCATTATAGGCACGCTTATATTTATGATTTCAATAAATTTCTGGATAACGCTTGTTGTGGTGGTTTTAACGCCTCTGTCTTTCCTTATTGCACGCTTTATTGCCAGGAAAACATATTCTATGTTTAAGCTTCAAAGTGAAACAAGAGGAGAGCAGACAGCTTTTATAGACGAAATGGTTTCCAACCAAAAGGTTATTGAAGCGTACAGTCATAAAAAGCAGAATATGATAAAATTTGATGAAATCAATGAAAGGCTGCGTAAATATTCTCTTCGTGCAACCTTTTATTCTTCCATTACGAATCCGGCAACAAGATTTGTTAACAGTATTGTTTATGCTGCCGTTGCGCTTTTCGGCGCAATATTAGCTGTTTCGGGCAGCGGAATCGGAAGCGGAATTACGGTTGGTGTGCTTGCATCTTTTCTTGCTTATGCAAATCAGTATACAAAGCCCTTTAATGAAATCAGCGGTGTTGTTACCGAGCTTCAGAACGCTTTTGCGTGTGCAGGCAGACTGATTGAACTTATCGAAGAGAAAGAGGTTGCTTCTGATACTGAAGATAAAGCAGTTCTTGAAAATGTTAAGGGTAATATTGTTCTTGAGAAGGTTTCCTTTGGATATTCAGAGGATAAAACACTCATTCATGATTTGTCACTTGAGGTTAAAGAGGGTATGAGAGTTGCAATCGTCGGTCCTACGGGCTGCGGCAAAACTACTCTTATCAATCTGTTAATGAAATTTTATGATATTAAGGGTGGTTCAATTTCCATAGACAGTATTGATTACAGCAGGATCAATGTTAAATCTTTAAGATCCGGCTTTGGTATGGTGCTGCAGGATACATGGCTTAAAAGCGGAACAATCCTTGAAAATATCTGTATGGGTAAGCCCGAGGCTTCACTTGAGGAAGCTGTTGAAGCTGCAAAAAAGGCACATGCGCATTCATTTATAAAAAGGCTTCCGGATGGTTATCATACAATGATTGGCTCTGACGGAGGCAATCTTTCGCAGGGGCAGAAGCAGCTGCTCTGCATTACAAGATTAATGCTTGTTAATCCGCCCATGCTTATTCTTGATGAAGCAACTTCAAGTATTGATACAAGAACGGAAATCAGAATTCAAAAGGCGTTCAATACTTTAATGCAGAATAAAACAACCTTTATTGTTGCACACAGGCTTTCAACTATTAAAAATGCAGATTTAATTCTGGTTATGAATAACGGTTCGGTAGTTGAAATGGGAACACATAGAAAGCTGCTTGATAAAAAAGGGTTTTATTATAATCTATATAACAGTCAGTACAGTGGATTAAAATAACGGAGGATATGAATTTTGGATGTTATTATTGTTGGCTGCGGCAAGCTCGGAAGCTGCCTTGCAAAAAATCTTTCTGAAGAAAATCATGATATAACTGTTTTTGATAAGAATGAAGACCTTGTAAACAGTATTGTTGATAAATATGATGTTCAGGGCTACGTCGGCGGTGCTACAATCAAAAAAAACCTTGAAGAAGTCGGGGCAAAAAAGGCCGATCTTCTGATTGCAACAACTGCATCGGATGAAAACAATATTCTTTCATGCTTTATTGCGCACAGAATGGGAACAAAGCATACAATAGCCAGGGTCAGAAATCCCGAGTATATTAAACAGATTAATTTCATGAGAAGTGAGCTTGGAATTTCACTTTTGATCAATCCTGATTTTTCGGCAGCTCTTGAAATTATGAGAATGATTCAGTTTCCGAGTGCAATGAATGTTGAATCTTTTGCGGACGGGCTTGTTGATTTAGCTGAAGTTAAGATTTCTTCTTCCAGCCCCATTGCCAACAGCAAGGTTGGCAATATATCCTCAAAATTCAAAAACGGAATGATTATCTGCGCCGTTGCAAGAGGTAATGATGTTTATATTCCGAATGGTGATTTTGAAATTCAGGAGAAGGATAAAATTTATATCACAGGGCACCATAAGTATCTTGCCTCCATCATAAATCAGTTAAATCCCGCAAAAAAGTTTGATAACATTAAAAATATAATGATTATCGGCGGTTCCAGAATTGCGTTTTATCTTGCCGGAATGCTTGAAGGGCAAAGTAAAAATGTTATTCTGGTTGAAAAGGATCTTGATAGGTGTGAACAGCTTTCCGATTTGCTTGATAAAACTACTGTAATCTGCGGCGATGCCAATGAATACGATTTTATGAAGGAAGAAGGCATTGAAAATATGGATGCCGTTGTTACGCTTACCAATAATGATGAGCTGAATATTATGTTTACTGCTTTTTCCGAAGCGTGCAATGTTCCAAAGAATATAACAAAAATTAATAATCCCAATCTTTCTATTCTGCTTGATAAATTCTCGTCAGACAGCTTTATTAATGTAACAGACATTGCAAGCGATACCATTACACATTATGTAAGGTCAAAAAAGCATGTTGGTTCAGGCGAAATGAAAAGACTTTATAAGCTTGTCGGCGGTAAGGTTGAGGCAGCGGAATTTGTTGTAGATGTTAAAACAAGGCATGTTGGCAAAATGCTTAGTGATATCAGCTTTAAGCATAATGTTCTCATAGCTTCAATAAGCCGTAAAGGAAAAATAATTTTTCCCAAGGGTGATGACACCATTGAAATCGGCGACAGGCTGATTGTTGTTACAAAGGAACGTAAAATCGAGAAGATTAATGATATCTTTGATTAAAAAAACAAAGGAATTTTAAGGTGTGTTATGAATTACAGGGCAGTAACATATGTGCTTGGTAAAATTTTTATAGTTATCGGGGCTCTTATGCTTCTTCCGATTACTGTATCTTTATATTACAGTGAAAACTTAACGGTTGCTTTTTTAGTTCCCGGAATGCTTTTAATTTTTATGGGAATTCTTCTTGTAGCATTTAAGCCGGAAAAACGATCCATTTATACGAAAGAGGGCTTGGTAATCTGTGGCTTTTCGTGGATTATTATGTCTGTTTTCGGAGCATTGCCGTTTGTTATAAGTGATACGATTCCTGCGTTTGTTGATGCATTCTTTGAAACCTGCTCTGGATTCTCAACAACAGGTGCTACTGTTTTAACGGATATCGAGGCTCTTCCGAAGTCGGTTTTATTCTGGCGCTCTTTTACCCACTGGATCGGCGGTATGGGAATTCTGTCCTTTATGATTGCAATTATTCCCAAAAGCGAAAGCCATTCTATGTACCTGATGAAAGCTGAAGTTCCCGGTCCAAAGGCAGGTAAGGTTGTTTCTAAAATTCAGGAAAGCGCAAGAATATTGTACATAATATATTGTGTATTGACGCTTATTGAAATATTTATTCTTTATATTTTTACAGATATGAGATTTTTTGATGCGGTTACAACTTCGTTTTCAACTGCAGGCACGGGTGGCTTTTCAGTATTGAATAATTCAATACTTGGCTACAACAGTGCTTTGACAGAATGGATTATAATTGTATTTATGTTCCTTTTCGGTGTTAATTTTAATTTGTACTTTTATATTTTGATACGAAGATTTTCAAGTGCATTTAAAAATGAAGAATTCTGGACATATGTTGCTGTTAACTTGAGTGCCATTACTCTTATAACGATTGATATAGCTGACAACTATGCCAGAATAACCGATGCTCTCCGTGATGCGGCATTTAATGTAAATTCCATAATGAGCACAACAGGTTTTTGTACGGTTGATTTTGATAAATGGAATACATTCAGTAAAACTATAATTATATGTCTGATGTTTATAGGTGCCAGTGTTTCCTCTACCGGCGGCGGTATGAAGGTAACAAGAATTATTCTTTATTTCAAGGAAATGCACGCTGATATAAAAAAGGCATTGAAGCCTAATGCTATCACAAAAATTAAAATGAATGGGAACGTTATTGAGAAGAAAATAATACAGGGGTCCAATTCATATCTTATTGTATATTTTGGTATTTTATTTGTTTCTATATTACTGATTTCTTTGAATGGATTTGATTTAGTTACAACCGCAACATCTGTTATTTCCTGCATTAATAATGTCGGTCCCGGACTAGGTATTGTTGGTCCAACAGGAAATTATGCTTCATTTTCTGTTTTATCAAAGTTGGTTTTTTGTTTTGATATGCTGGCAGGCAGGCTTGAATTGTTTCCGATTTTGATTTTATTTGCACCAAGAACCTACAAAAAATAAATTTGCAGGAGTTTTGTTTTATGGAAAAAATTCAAAAGGTTCTAGAAAGTATTGATAGTGTTGTATGGGGTCCTGTTACTCTTTTTCTGCTTGTAGGTACAGGCATTTATCTTACATTTAGATTAAGATTTGTGCCATGGAAGATGCTTCCGAAATCATTAAAGGCAGTTGTAAGCTCCGAGGCAAGAAAAGCAAGCAAAGATACAGGCGGCATTTCTCCGTTTTCTGCTTTGATGACGGCTCTTGCCGGAACAATAGGCACCGGAAATATTGTTGGTGTTGCAACAGCTATGGTAACAGGTGGTCCCGGTGCCCTGGTTTGGATGTGGATTGCTGCCGCTTTCGGTATTTCAACGAAATATGCTGAATGTGCATTAGCTGTTAAGTACCGTTCAAAAAATGTTAACGGTGAATTTGTCGGCGGGCCTATGTACACAATCAAAAATGCATTCAAGCATAAAAAAATTGCAATATTTTTGGCAGGTGCTTTTGCTGTATTTACTATATTTGCTTCTTTCGGAATCGGAAATTTATCACAGGCAAATTCAATTTCCGAGTCCGTACATAATACCTTCTCCGTACCAACGTGGGTTTCGGGTATTGTACTTGCAGTTTTAACAGGAATTGTAGTTTTTGGCGGTATAAAATCCATAGCCAGGGTTTCTTCTGTTCTCGTTCCGATTATGGCCGTTTTTTATATTATTTCGGGAATTATTGTTATTGCGGTTAATTACAAAAACCTTCCATCCGGTGTGGCAACAATTTTTTCAATGGCTTTTGGCGGAAAGGCAGTCGGCGGAGGCGTGGCAGGGGCTTTAACGGCATCTGTTATGAACAGTATCAGATACGGTGTTTCCAGAGGTGTTTTTTCAAATGAAGCAGGTTTGGGATCTGCTGCTATTTCAGCTTCCTCCGTTTCAACCGATGAGCATGTTTCTCAGGGCTTTATCAGTATGTGCGGCACATTTATTGATACAATAATTGTTTGCACGATTACCGGACTTGCAATTGCTTCATCCGGTGTTCTCGGTTCACTTGATGCTGACGGACGGTATATACAGGGCGCTAACTTAACGATTGCTGCTTTTTCCTCTGTGCTTGGTAAGGCAGGAGCAGTTATTATTACACTCGGAATTCTGATGTTTGCATTTTCTACTATACTTGGTTGGGAGTATCAAGGTGAAAAGGCGCTTGAATATCTTTTTAAAAAGCCGATTGTGTGCTGCATATACAGAATTGTCTTTTCAATTTTTGTTTTTATCGGTTCAACCGTTGCACTTGATATTGCTTGGTCCTTCAGCGATATTGCAAATGGTTTGATGGCAGTTCCAAACCTTATTTCCTTGATTGTTCTTTCAAAAGTGCTTGCTAAAGATACAAATGAGTATTTAATTAAGAAAATTCACCATTAAAAGAGATTTATGTGCTATAATATATTGACAATTGATTTGAAAATATTTATAATTTTTGTTATTTATTAGTGCATACAAATTAAGAAAGGCAGTCCGAATTTTTTTCGTTCTGAGATTAAAATGAATGTTAAGAAAAATTATTCACTGAAGTATCCGAAAATTGTTGCAGCCGGGTTCGCAATAATTATATTATTAGGATCGGTTCTCTTAACGCTTCCCATTAGTTCAAAGCAAGGCAGTGTTGATTATATTGATGCTTTATTCACAGCAACATCTGCAACCTGTATTACAGGTCTGGTTCCTTTTGACACTTTTAGTAACTGGAGTGTTTTCGGTCAACTTGTAATTCTTTGTCTGATTCAGCTTGGAGGATTGGGCTTTATTACAATACTTTCACTGTTTGTGAATTTCTTCCGAAAAAAAATGAGCTTAAAATATAAAATGCTTTTAAAAGAAAGTGTAGGTTCTTTTCATCTTTCGGAAGTTAAGGGTTTGGTTAAAACAGTTATAATTTTTACTGTTTCCTGTGAATTAATAGGAGCGGTGCTTTTGGCATTTCGGTTTGTTCCGTTAACAAATGTGAAGCGTGGCATATATATGGCTGTTTTTACCAGTGTTTCGGCTTTTTGCAATGCCGGTTTTGATTTAATGGGTGTTTTTTCTCCCTCATCTTCACTTACCACTGTTAATAATGATCCGATAATTCTTTTAACCATTTCGGCACTTGTTATTTTTGGCGGCATAGGTTTTATTGTTTGGCAGGATTTGAAAAATAAAAGATTTAAGTTTAAATTGTTATCTGTGCATTCTAAGCTTGTGCTTTCCACAACAGCAGTTCTTCTGTTTGGAGGCATGATTTTGTTTTTTATTTTCGAATATAATTATTCCTTTAAGGATATGAATTTCGGTTCAAAGCTGCTCAATTCTTTTTTTTGCAGTGTAACTCCAAGAACGGCTGGTTTCAACAGTGTTGAAATCAGTGAAATGAGTTCTGTTTCACAAATGCTTACCACGATTCTTATGTTTATCGGCGGTTCCGGCGGTTCAACAGCCGGTGGTGTAAAAACAACAACAATTGCCGTTTTGTTTCTTTGTGTTGTTGCCAATATACGTAATCGGGATGAAATTGAGGTGTTTAATAACCGGATTACATTGGATACTGTAAGAAGAGCTGTTTCGGTTGCATTAACAAATTTGTCGGAAATATTTATCGGAATCATCATCATCTCGCTTGTGCAAAGTGATTTTTCTCTTTCAGATGTTATTTTTGAGTGCTTTTCTGCTATGGGTACTGTTGGAATTACAACAGGTATAACACCCAATCTTAATGCAGTTTCTCAGTTAGTTATTATTATTTTAATGTATATAGGAAGACTTACAAGTTTAATATTCGCTCTGTCTTTTGTTGTTGTAAAACCAAAAACTACAACACAAAAACCAAAGGGTGAATTTATGGTAGGCTAAGGTGATATAATTATGAAAACTTTTTTAATAATAGGTGCAGGAGAGTACGGCTCCCATCTTGCTGTTAATCTTTGTGAAATGGGAAATGAGGTTATGCTTGTTGATAAAAACGAAAGAATTATCAATGAGCTTTCTTACAGAATTACAGCAACGGAAATAGGCGATTATACAATGCGCAACAATTTGGAAGCTCTGGCCGTCTATGATTACGATTATGTATTTGTTTGCGTAGGAAGTTTTCAGGACAGCCTGGTAATTGTTGATTGTTTAAAAGAGCTTGGGGCTTCACAGATTGTGGCCAAGGCTATGTCCGAAACACATGAAAGATTTTTGCTGAAGAACGGAGCTGACAGAGTGGTTTATCCTGAAAGGGATATTGCATACAATACAGCCGTTGAGTATTCAAATAAAAATATTTATGAATATATGCGCTTAAGTGACGATGCCGGTATTTACGAAATAGAAACACCGGACAGTTGGTGCGGAAAAAGCCTTATAGGGCTTAATGTACGTAAGATTCATAATGTAACTGTTATTGCCTGCAAAAACGGCTCCGGAAAGGTTGAAGCAATTCATTCCGCTGATTATGTTTTTTCAAAAAATGATCATATAATTGTTATGGGAACTGCAAGCGATATAAAAAAGATTGCTAAAGATTAATGCCAATATAAAAGCACCGGTTTCGGTGCTTTTTGTTTGTTGAATATATTGTAAAAAAGTGATATAATTAATTTATAAAAACAGAAAGGGAATTCTATGAAATACAATTTGCTTTTCAGTCCTATGAAAATAGGAAAGGTTGAAATTAAAAACAGAGTTGTTATGGCGCCTATGCTTATGGGCTTCGGTCAGTTTAACGGAAACGCAACGGATAAAATGATTGATTATTATGAAGAAAGAGCAAAAGGCGGAACAGGGCTTATTATCACTGAAATCACCCGTGTTAATGATTTATCGGGTGCTTCCTCATTCGGCCAGCTTGCAGCGTCTAAGGACAGAAATATCGAATCAATGGCGAAGCTTGCTGAAAGAATACATAAACATGGCTCTAAAATTTTTGTTGAACTCCATCACCCGGGAAGACAAAATGTTAATCTGATGATTAATACGGTTCCGATCTCCGTGCTTTGTGACAATATCATGCCGAAAAACAGCTACAGCAAGCTTCTTTACGGCTGTATTGTGCCTTTAGGGAAAAAACTTGTTGAAAAGGATTTGTTTTTCAGAACATCCGGTCCAAGCAAATGCGATAAAAGCAAGTTTTCCGAAAGTGCAAATAAGGGCCTTTCCGTTTCTCAGATAAAAAAAATTATTAATCAGTTCGGAGATGCCGCTTTAAGAGTTAAAAAGGCAGGCTGTGACGGTGTTGAAATTCATGCAAGCCACGGCTATCTGATTCAGCAGTTTTTATCTCCAGCAACAAATAAAAGAACGGATGAATACGGCGGATGTCTTGAAAACAGAATGAGATTTCTTCTTCAGATTATTGATAATGTGCGTGAAAAATGCGGCAGGGATTTTCCGATTATTGTTCGTCTGACCGTAGACGAAATGTATGAAAAAATCGGGCAGAGCGGCAAGGGCTATAATCTTTCGGAAGGAATTGAAATGGCTAAAATCCTGGACAAAAAAGGAATTGATGCGATTGATGTTTCCTCGGCAGGGTATGATACCTTTAATTATTGGCTTGAGCCGACAACCTTTGAATGCGGCTGGCGAAAAAATCTTGCTGAAGAAGTAAAAAAAGCAGTTCGGATTCCTGTTATTGCCGCAAATCTTATCCGTTCTCCGGAACAGGCTGAAAAGCAGCTTGAAGACGGAATTCAGGATTTTATTTCCTTAGGCAGACCGCATATTGCCGATCCTTATTGGTGCAATAAAGTATTGGAAAACAGGGAAGAGGAGATTAAGCGCTGTGTTTGCTGCCTTTATTGCTTTGAAAGTATGATGGAGGGCGCTTATGTCGGTGATCACGGTCACTGCTCGGTTAATCCCTTTGTCGGAAGAGAAAGTGAAAAGCTTAAGGAAAACGGAAATGGCAGAAGAGTTGTTATTATCGGGGCAGGTGCCGCAGGTTTAATGGCGGCGGAGTTGCTTGCAAAAAGAAAATTTGACGTAACTGTTATAGAAAAAGAAAAATCCTTCGGCGGTCAGCTTAATCTGGCAGATAAGCCGCCGCATAAAGAAAAAATTCATTGGTGTGCCGAAGATTTGTATGCAAATGCCAAAAGTGCCGGCGCTAAAATTGTATTCGGTGTAACAGCCGGCAAAGATATAATTTCTGCCTATAATCCGGAAATTGTTGTTAATGCAACAGGCGGAAATGCAGTATTTCCTAACGCCTTCAGGAGAGAAAATGTTGTTACCGTAACAGAAATACTGAACGGAAATGTAAAGCCGGAAAATCAGAGGATTTGTGTGATCGGTTCGGGTATGACAGGGCTTGAAACATCTGAAATGCTTTGTGAAATGAACAACAGGGTATCCATTGTGGAAATGGCTGATGAAATTGCACCCGGTGCATGGTTTCAGCAGCTTGATGATATCCTTCCTAAGCTTAAAAAGCATAATACGGAATTTTTTACATCTTCAAAGCTTATCGAAATCAAGGAAAATAGTATTGTTGTAGAAAACACGAAAACAAAGAAGCAGGAAAGTATTTCCTGTGATTTAGTAGTTTTATCGTTAGGCGTTAAGCCGGATAATGCTTTATATGAGGAGATAAAGCATTCGTTTAAAAAGGCTTATAATATCGGTGATTCTTCAAAGGCGGGAAGAATATATAATGCAACCGAAAGTGCTTACAGAATGGTTGAATCAATTGATTAATTTTTTCAGTGGTGTTTTATTGCACCACTGATTTTTTGTGTTGACAAATACCTGATGGGGGTATATAATACAAACTAAAGATACCCCACTGGGGTATAAAGGAGCTTGCATATGGAAAACTGCAATTGTGGATTGAAAACAAAAAAACGTGATGAAGCAGAGCATAAATCTCTTATTAATCGTTTAAACAGAATTGAAGGGCAAATCAGAGGAATTAAAGGTATGGTTGAAAAGGATGCATACTGTACGGATATTATTGTTCAGGTTGCCGCTGTCAATGCGGCTCTTAATTCATTTAATAAAGAGCTGTTGTCAACGCATATTAAAACCTGTGTTGCAGATGATATTAAAGCAGGAAAAATGGATACAGTTGATGATCTTCTTTTAACTTTGCAAAAATTAATGAAATAATAAATTCATATTTTTTTACAGTTATTTTAAATAACACAATTTTTGAATCAATGTTTAGGGATATAATTTAAAAGAGTATTCGCTCATTGACAATAAGGTTTGTTTGCTTTATCTTTGTTGATAATATAATTATGGCTAACTAATTTTATCAGAATACAAAATATGAGGTGCATATGAAAGAATTTGATATCACAGGAATGTCCTGTGCTGCCTGCAGTGCCCGAATAGAAAAGGCTGTTGGCAATATTGACGGAGTTGATATGGTTTCTGTTAATCTGTTAACAAATTCAATGGCAGTAAACGGAAGCGCAGGGAATCAGGATATAATCAATGCAGTTGTCAATGCAGGCTATGGCGCAAAAGAAAAGTCCGCAGGTGAAGTGAAAAAGGCAGATAAGGATACTTTAAAGGATGAACAGACACCGATTTTGCTTAAACGTTTAATTTCATCGGTTATTTTATTAATACCGCTTATGTATGTTTCTATGGGGCATATGATGTGGGGCTGGTGGATTCCCGATTTTCTTAATAATCATATTTCAATTGCTCTGTTTCAGCTTATCTTTACGGTTGCTGTTATGGTAATCAATCAGAAATTTTTTATCAGCGGTTTTAAGGGCTTAATTCATAAAGCACCGAATATGGATACGCTTGTTGCTCTTGGCTCGGGAGCCGCTTTCGGATACAGTCTTGCAATCATGTTTTTGATGTCAAATGCAGTATCGGTCGGCGACACTGCTTCAGCTCACACATATATGCATGATTTGTACTTTGAGTCGGCAGCAATGATATTGACGCTGATAACTGTCGGAAAAACATTGGAAGCATATTCAAAAGGAAAAACAACAAACGCACTTAAAAGCTTAATGAAACTTGCGCCTGATACCGCAACGGTAGTTAAAGACGGAAAGGAACAGGTTATTCCTGCAGAATCCGTTGAAGTAGGAGATATTTTTGTTGTGCGAGCAGGCGAAAGTATTCCCGTTGATGCAATCGTTATAAAAGGTGAAAGTGCGGTTGATGAATCTGCTTTAACAGGCGAAAGCATTCCTGTTGATAAAAAGGCTGGTGATAAGGTTTCCGCAGCAACAATCAATCAAAGCGGATTTATTGAATGCAGGGCAACATCCGTCGGACAGGACACGGCGATTTCAAAAATAATTAAAATGGTTTCGGATGCTTCGGCAACCAAAGCACCTATAGCAAAAATTGCTGATAAGGTTTCAGGCATTTTTGTTCCTGTTGTAATGGGTATTGCATTGATAACTATGGTTATCTGGCTTGTGAGCGGTCAAAGCATCGGTTTTTCGCTTGCAAGGGGAATATCCGTTCTTGTTATCAGCTGCCCCTGCGCTCTCGGACTTGCAACGCCTGTTGCAATCATGGTTGGCAGCGGTAAAGGTGCAAAAAACGGAATACTTTTTAAAACGGCTGAAAGTCTTGAAACAGCAGGAAAAACGGACATTGTCTGCCTGGATAAGACAGGCACGGTAACAGAGGGAAATCCATCCGTTACGGATATAAAATCCGATAATGAGAATAAACTTTTGTCCCTTGCTTATGCAATAGAGAGCAAAAGTGAACATCCATTATCAAAAGCAATTATAAAATATTGTGAAGAGAAAAATATAAAACTGTTAAACGCTGAAAATTCAAAAGCTGTTGCAGGAAACGGCCTGTTCGGAGAGGTTGATTCCGCTAAAGTTTATGGGGGTAATTTTGAATATATAAGCAGGTATGCAAGCATTTCCGATGCAGATAAG
Organism: Ruminococcaceae bacterium UBA3323; assembly: GCA_002361935.1. Taxonomy (GTDB): domain Bacteria; phylum Bacillota; class Clostridia; order Oscillospirales; family Acutalibacteraceae; genus Eubacterium_R. The sequence goes on from DESD01000027.1 coordinate 14,253, forward strand.
GCATATGCTGATTCCTTATCTGCAAACGGAAAAACGCCGCTTTTCTTTGCGGCAGAGGATGAATTTCTGGGCATTATTGCAGTAGCCGATACAGTTAAGGAAACAAGCAAAACTGCAGTTGATCATTTAAACAAAATGGGAATATCTGTTGTTATGATAACAGGGGATAATGATGAAACCGCTAAAGCTATTGCAAAACAGGTTGGAATTTCCAATGTAATTTCCAAAGTGCTTCCGAACGGTAAGGAAGAGAAGATAAGGCAATTATCTGAATACGGAAATGTTGCAATGGTCGGCGATGGTATTAACGACGCTCCTGCATTAACAAGAGCTGCCACAGGAATAGCAATAGGGGCCGGAACCGATGTTGCGATTGATGCAGCTGATGTTGTTTTAATGAAAAGCGATCCGGTTGATATACCTTCAGCTATAACGCTTTCAAGAAAGGTTATTCAAAACATTAAAGAAAATCTTTTCTGGGCTTTTATTTACAATATTATCGGTATTCCTGTTGCCGCAGGCATTCTTTATCCGGCATTCGGTATTACTCTTAATCCGATGATTGGCGCTGCGGCAATGAGCCTATCAAGCTTTTGTGTTGTTATGAACGCCTTAAGGCTGAATATCGTTGATATAAACAAAATTACGCATAAAAAAATAAATGGAAAGGAAATGGATATGAGCATTTTTAAAAAGGATAGCAAGCCTTACATTGTTATTGACGGAATGATGTGTGCCCACTGTGAAGCACATGTTACAGAAGCATTAAAGAAAATCGGTGTTGATGTAACAGCTGATCATGCAAAAAACAGAGCCGTTATAAACAGCGGTGAGATTGATGAAGCTGCAATAAAACAGGCTGTTGCAGATGCCGGCTACAAATTCATAGAAATTAAGCATTAAAAAATAAATCCCTGCATTGCAGGGATTTATTTTTTTAGAATTATGTTTAATATTTTGAGTAAGCGGTATAGTTTACTTTTTTATTTACGGTTCGTCTGAGTGTAAAGTTTTTGCCGTTTTGCGTAACCTTAAGTGATACGGCCGGCGGCGCTGCTTTTACATTTGTATAGAAGCTGCAGGTGATTTTTCCGTTGCTGACGGTCATTACCACCTTTATCGGATATTTTGTGGTGTTTTTCCATCTGAAATCCTGAACGGTTTCATAAATTGCGGCATCTCTTCCAAGCGGAACATAGGATACACGCTGATTATGCTGATGCCTTTCAACAATCTCAACATTGGCATTCAGTGCGCAGTTAAAAATTGTTGATGCAACCTGGCAGATTCCGCCGCCTATACCGGTTCCCGATGCATTAAAAACGGCAGCCGGTTTATATCCTTTTGCCTTTGTTCTCGGACCTACAATTTTATTGAATGAGAATGTCTGTCCGGGCTGAATAATCGTGCCTGATATTGCTTTTGACGCAATTTTCAGATTTGTTGTTCTGTTTACATTCTTTTCATCATAGTAAGATGAGTATGATTTATATAGATTTGAATAGTTTGTACTTATCGGAGAAGAGTAAGCACCATAGTATGTTTTATTTTTGTATGTGTAATATGCTCTTATTTTTACATAATAGGTTTCATTTTTGTTTACATTTTTAATGCTATATGCTGTTTTTGAATATCCGGGAACATTAACGGCTTTTACATTATTTTTAAAGTTTTTATCTGTGCTGTATGCTATTCTGTAGCCGGTGGATCTTGTTTTTTTCCAGTTAACATTAATTGTTCCTCCGCTTTTTGTAACCGATGTCAGGGTTACCTTTGCAGGATTAGTTGCTTCAATAACAACTGAACTGTATTCGCCGTAAAAAATTGTTTTTCCGTCGCTTAACTGTTTATATGCTCTCATTTTAAAATTGTAAGCGGCAGATGAATCAAGCCCTGTTACAGTATAGCTTGTTTTGTCGGCAGCAACCTTTTTAACCTGTACATATTTTTTATTCACCCAATCATATCTTACTATCTGATATCCGCTGATATTTGAAAGCTTGCTCCAACTAAGCGTAATGCTGTTTGTAGTTTTGCTTTTCGCTTTAAATCCCGTTACTTTATTCGGCAGGATATTAAAGGTTTTTTTGATTGAGCCGGTAAAATTCTTTGTTCCCACAGCTGTAACAGTTGCTTTTCCTACATTTTTGTTCGCGGAATACTTAACTTCAAATTCTGTTTTGTGAACAAGCTTAACCTTTTTTCCGTTTTGATTCCAATACACAGCAATGGAAGGATAAATATTTTTGCCTGTATATACAGCGCTTGTGTAGTTAAGTGAAGCGGAGAATGCCTTGCCTGATATGTTAATCGGTTTAATCGTAAATTTTTTGCTCAAACTTCCTGCATAATTGTTTATGAAATCAACCTTAACCGTAGCAGTGCCGGCATTTTTATTGTTTAAATAAGAAACGGTATAATCTTTACTTTTGCTTAATGTAATTTTTTTTCCGTTTTTATCTTTGAAAACAACGGTCGGAACGGGCTTGATTTCTTTGGCATTATATGTAAACGTTGAAGCACTGAGCGTTATAACAGTGTTTTCGGCGTTTATACGGATTGGCATTTGTGTTGTTTCTTCCGCAGAGCTCACAGCCTCACCTGCATAAGCATTGAAAGCAAAAGCAGTGCAGATAGTTATTATAAGCAATGCCAGAACGATTGATACTTTCTTTTTCATAACTACACTCCTCATTAATTAGCTATTAAATAAATATGAATTACTTTGCTTTAATATTATTTTATACAATCAGCAGATTTTTATCTACTGTGGATATATTGCGGCATCCGTTTTCCGTAACAATGCAAACATCTTCAATACGGATTCCGAATTTATCAGGAATATAAATACCGGGTTCAACGGAGGTTACATTGCCTGTTTCATATATGTCCTTGCTGTTCGGAGAGGAAGAATATCCCTCATGTATATCAAGACCTACTCCGTGCCCGAGAGAATGCCTGAAATATTCTCCCATTTTCTTTTCTTCAAGCACATCGTAAGCGGCTTTATAGACATCGGCACATTTTACACCGTTTTTAAGCGCCTGAATTCCTGCAAGCTGAGCTTTTAAAACCAGATAATACAGTTCTTTCATTTCATCCGTTGCGTTTCCTACTGCGATTGTGCGTGTCATATCAGAATGATATCCCTTGAAAGTTGCACCAAAGTCAAATAAAACAAAGTCGCCCTCTTTAATTTTTTTATCGCCCGGCACACCATGGGGCAAGGAGGTATGCGTTCCGGTTAAAAGAATTGTTGAAAATGACAGCCCGTCTGAACCGTTTTTTGCCATCAAATAATCAAAATATGCCTGAAGCTCTTTTTCGCTTTTTCCTGTTTTAATGAAATTCAGAAGTTCAAGAAAGCTTTTTTCGGCAATATTATTTGCTTCAATCATCATTTCAATTTCTTCATCGGATTTTATATTTCTGATTTTCATGAATCTGTTGTCAATTCCAAGAAAATCACAGTGCGTTGCTTCCTTAAGAGCATTAAAGGATTTCAAAGAAATCGTTTCGTTTTCAAATGCAATTTTCTTTACGGAATTCTTTTTGCACAGTTCAGCAACCGCATTGGAAAATTTGCTTTGCATTTCAATAACGGTAAGCCCTGTTTCCTTTGCATGGTTTTGAGCCTCTTCCGTATATCTTGAATCCACAATGTGATAACCGCTTCCGTTTCTTAATAACAAAACAACACCTTCGCTTGGTGAAAATCCGCAAAGATAATGCATATTGCTTTCATTTAGAAGAAGCAGTGCATCACAGCATAAATCTTCAATTATTTTTAAACACTTTTTTATTTTCATATTATTTACAAAATCCTTCCTTGTTATATACTTAATTATAAAATTTTAATTACAATATGTCAATTCAATTGACAATGGTAATTTTTTGTGATAGCTTAAAAAAAATTAAATTTGGGAGTAAAGATTATGGAAAAATATTTAATTAATCC
>DESD01000063.1:0-22195 GCA_002361935.1 Ruminococcaceae bacterium UBA3323
AAACAGCTCTGCAACCTCAAACTACAGCAATGTTGTCAGCGTTGCAAGAAAATAATGTAATAAAATAATATTAAAAATGAAATGCACTCCAAAGGTCAGATTCTTTTGGGGTGCATTTCATTAATGGTGACTGTTCTTTGTACAAAAAATATTAAAATTTTTTTAACAGTGTTGACAAATGGAAAATAAAGGCTATAATAAGAATTAGCACTCGCGATGCAAGAGTGCTAATTCTTAAAATACAGGTGATTTTTTATGAGAAAGAAACAATTTAAAGCAGAATCTAAAAAGCTCCTTGATATGATGATTAATTCTATTTATACAAATAAGGAGATATTTATTCGTGAGCTTATTTCAAACGCTTCGGATGCGATTGACAAGCTGTATTTCAAATCCTTAACAGATGACAGTGTCGGTATGGCAAAGGGTGATTTTGAAATAACGGTTGATGCCGATAAGGATGCCCGCACAATTACAATCGCCGATAACGGTATCGGTATGACATCTGAAGAGCTTGAAGCAAATCTCGGCACAATTGCTAAATCCGGTTCCCTTAATTTCAAAAAGGATAACGAAGATGCAAAGAAAAATGATATTGAGGTTATCGGTCAGTTCGGTGTCGGCTTTTATTCTTCTTTTATGGTTGCTTCAAAGGTAGAGGTTGTTTCCAGGGCTTTCGGTGCAGACACGGCTTATAAATGGACTTCTGAGGGCGCAGACGGCTACACGATTGAAGAATGTGATAAAGACAGTGCAGGCACTGTGATTACACTTTATATAAAAGAAGATACGGAAATTGATGATTTTTCCCAGTTCCTTGAGCCGTACAGATTATCCGAGCTTATTAAGAAATACAGTGATTATATCCGCTACCCGATTAAAATGGCTATGGTTCATTCCGTTCCCGATGAGGAAAAAGAGGGCGAATATAAGGAAGAGGTTACGGTTGATACGCTCAATTCCATGATTCCGCTTTGGCGCAAGAATAAAAGCGAAATAAAAGAAGAGGAATACAATGAATTCTATAAAAATAAGTTTATGGATTATGAAAATCCGCTTTCTGTTATTCATTCAAAAACAGAGGGGCAGGCAACCTTTGATGCATTGATTTACATCCCTTCAAAGCCGCCTTATGATTTTTATTCAAAGGAATATGAAAAAGGGCTTCAGCTTTATACAAACGGTGTTCTTATCATGGATAAATGCGCTGATTTGGTTCCCGATTATTTCAGCTTTGTAAAGGGTATTGTTGATTCAGCTGATTTAAATCTGAATATCAGCCGAGAAATCCTTCAGCAGGATTATCAGCTTAAATTAATTGCTAAGGCAATTGATAAAAAAATTAAAAATGAACTCAAAAAAATGCTGAATAATGACAGGGATAAGTATGAAAAATTCTTTGAAACCTTCGGTGTTCAGCTTAAATGGGGCATTTATGCCAATTACGGTATGGAAAAGGACGCTCTCAAAGACTTCATTCTCTTTAAATCTTCTAAGAATAATAAATATGTAACGCTTAAAGAGTATGTTGAAGCCATGGCCGAAAATCAGGATAAAATTTACTATGCCTGCGGCGAAAGTGCTGAAAAAATTGCACTTCTTCCGCAAACAGAGGCTGTTCGGTCAAAGGGCTATGATGTGCTTTGCTTTACGGATGATGTTGATGAATTTGCAATTCAGATGCTTATGGAATATGACGGCAAAAAGTTTGCCAATATCTGTAAGGATGATCTGGATTTAAGCTCAGAGGAAGAAAAAAAGGCGCTTGACGAAAAGAATGAAGCTTCAAAGGATATGCTTGAAGAAATGAAAGGCTATCTTGACGATGAGGTTTCTGCCGTTAAATTTACCGATGCTATCGGAAATCACGCAGTCTGCCTTTCTGCCGAGGGCTTTGTATCTCTTGAAATGGCAAAGGTTTTAAGCCAGATGCCCGGCGGAAATCAGGGAATGAAAGCACAGCTGGTTCTGGAAATCAATTCCTCCCATAAGGTTGCCGAAAAGCTTTATGATCTCTTTGCAAAGGATAAGGATAAATTAAAGGCATATACCAAAATTCTTTATAATCAGGCACGTCTTATCAGCGGCCTGCAGATTGATAACCCAACTGAATTTGCCGATATGGTAACAGATTTAATGTGAAAAATCACTTGACTTTTTAATTTTTTCTGTGATAAAATACATCTCGCAATTGAGTTGCGAAAGCGTAAGTCCGGATTGTTCCGTGCTTGCGCTTTTTTTATTTGGTTGGGAGGTTTTAGTTTGATGAAAGAAAATTCAAAAAATAAAATGGCGCAGATGCCTGTCGGCAGGCTTATGATTAATATGGGAATACCAATGATTCTTTCTATGATGCTGCAGGCTGTATATAATATTGTGGACAGTGCCTTTGTATCAAATATGGAAAGCAACGGCGAAGCAGCTCTGAATGCCTTAACACTCGCATTTCCCGTTCAGATGCTCATGGTAGCAGTCGGAATCGGAACGGGTGTGGGTACCAACGCATTGCTTTCTAAATGCCTGGGTCAGGGAAACCGTGAAAAAGCCAGCAGGGTAACAGGAACAGCATTTTTCCTTTCATTTATCATTTATGCCGTCTTTCTCTTATTTGGGATTTTCGGCGTGAACGCTTATATTTCAAGCCAAACATCAAATCCTGTAATTCTTGATATGGCGGCTGATTATTTAAGAATATGTACAATTATGTCTATGGGAATCGTTTTCTTTGCTATATTTGAAAAGCTTTTGCAGGCAACGGGAAAATCGTCTCTTTCAACAATTGCTCAGATAACAGGTGCAGTTATTAACATTATTTTAGACCCGATTTTAATTTACGGTCTTGGTTTTTTTCCTGAAATGGGTGTCCAAGGTGCGGCTTATGCAACGGTTATCGGTCAGCTTGCCTCATTTGCTGTCGGTCTGGTATTTCATCTGAAATTCAATAAAGAAATTACAAATGGGGTCAGATATTTAAAGCCAAGCATTAGAATTATAGGCGAAATTTATGCAATCGGTCTGCCGGCTATTATAGCACAGGCGTTAATGTCGGTTATGACATACAGCCTGAATATCATTTACGGCAAAATCGGCGAAAATATGGTTACGGCATATGGCTTGTATTATAAAATTCAGCAGTTTGTGCTGTTTGCGGCATTCGGCATGAGAGATGCGATTACTCCGATTGTTTCGTTTAATCATGGTATGAAAAGTAAAAAGAGAATGACAGACGGAATAAAATATGGTATAATATATACGCTGATAATAATGCTTGCCGGCACCTTGCTTATAGAAGCACTGGCTAATCCGCTTGCTGCAGTATTCGGTCTTTCGGGTGAAACACAAAGCCTTTGCATCGGTGCAATCAGAATTGTATCCTTAAGCTTTGTCTTTGCGGGCTTGAATATCGCACTGCAGGGTGTGTTTCAGGCGCTCAACGGCGGTATGGAATCCTTGGTTATTTCCGTTTTAAGGCAGTTTCTGTTTGTAATTCCCGTTGCGTGGGGTGCTGCACGGATAATCATTAAAACAGATGCTTATATTTGGCTTGAATGGGCTGTATTTCCCATTGCAGAGCTGTTAACGCTTTTTGTTGCCGCAGCCTTTACTATCAGATTATATAAAAAGAAAATCGCTTTTTTGGAGGGGTAAATATGAAAAAAAGCATAATAACGATAAGTCGTGAATACGGCAGCGGCGGCAGAATGATAGGCAAAATGGTTGCTGAAAAGCTGGGGATTGCTTATTATGATAAAGAAATTATAGCCAGAGTTGCCGAAAAAACAGGATTTACCGAAGATTTTATAGAGAAAAACGGGGAATATTCTCCGTCAAAAAGCATTTTTGCCTATTCCGTAATCGGCAGAGACAGATCGGGTACTTCTATGAATGATTACATTTTTTCTGTTCAAAGAAAGATTATTCTTGACATTGCCGGAAAAGGTCCGTGCGTTATTGTAGGCAGATGTGCCGATGATATTCTTTCCGATTATGAAAACTCTCTTCATGTTTTTGTTTATGGTGAAAGTAAAGATAAAATCAAAAAGATTATGGCTTCAAATGCCGTTTCCGAAAAGGAAGCACTGAAGCTGATGAAAATAACGGATAAAAAGCGAAGTATAAACTACAATTATTATACTGACAGGCAGTGGGGGAAAGCCCAGAATTATGATATTTGCCTCAACAGCAGTGCTTTCGGTTATGAAGCCTGTGCAGATATTATTGCTGAAATTGCCGAATCATAAAAAATAAAGGAGCCTGTTTCGGCTCCTTTATTTTTTTTATTATCTTACGAAATCGTAAGATAACTGTCACTCAAAAGTAAGATTAAAATGATACTATGATAACGATGAAAATTTTACTTATCGTTTTTTGAATTCTTCGCCTTTAATCAAAAAGTCTATTGATACATTAAAATAGTCAGACATTTTTATCAGCATATCAAGCGACGGCTCTCTTTTTCCGTTTTCATAATGTGATAATGCTTCTCGGCTTATATTAAGGTCAATAGCAACTTTTTGCTGGTTTAGATTCTTTTCTTTACGAATGATTTTTAATCCCTTCAAAAAGCGTTCACCCCTTGACTATATTGTAACAAACTGTTACAATATAATTTGTTACATTATGTAACGCAAACAATTTATTTTTTCGGAAACAAAACTTTTATATTTCTTTATAATATCTTTATTTTTTCTTTGTTGACATTTTTAGACTACTGCTGTATTATGTATATCGAAAGCTGTATTAAGCAAAATAGTACAGTTAATGAATTTGATGAGGATAATTTATGAAAAATGTTCTTGAATATTTAGAATATAATTCGGCTGTTCACGCTGATAAAATTGCAGCGTCGGATTATGATGTAAGTGTAACTTATTCCGAACTTACGGATAAAGCTAAAAGAATCGGCTCCGCTCTTTCAAAGCTTGGTGCAAAAAACAGGGCAATTTCGCTTTTTATGGAAAAAAACGTAATTTTGCTTTGTGCAATGCTTGCAACGGTTTACAGCGGAAATTTTTATTCGGTTGTTGATCTTGAAATGCCGAATGACAGAAAAAATAAAATTTTTGAAACTTTAAAGCCGGCTGCGTTGTTAACAGATAAAGCCCATCTTGAAAAGGCAAAGGAAATTGCGTTTGACGGCGAGGTAATTCTTATTGAGGATGCCTGTCAGGCCGCAGTGGATGAGGACAGGCTTTCCGAAATCAGAAAAGGGCAGATTGATACGGATCCGCTTTATGCAAACTTCACCTCGGGCTCAACAGGTGTGCCGAAGGGAATCGTTGTCTGCCACAGAAGCGTTATGGATTTCATAAATGTGTTTACGGAAGCCTTTGATATAAACGGCAATGATATTATAGCCAATCAGGCTCCGTTTGATTTTGATGTATCTGTCAAGGATATATATTCCGCTTTAAAGGTGGGCGCTCATCTTGTTATTGTTCCGAGAAGGTTATTCTCTGCTCCCGTGGAGCTTATTGATTTCCTTTGTGAGAATAAAGTAACTGTTATGACATGGGCTGTTTCTGCGCTTTGCCTTATCAGCACTCTGCACGGTCTTGATTACAAAACACCCGAAACGGTCAGAAAAATACTATTCAGCGGCGAGGTTATGCCGTATAAGCATCTGTTGAACTGGCAAAGTCATCTTCCGGATGCTGAACTTGTAAATCTTTACGGACCAACGGAAATTACCTGTAACTGCACATATCATATTCTGGATAAGAATCGTGATTATTCAGCAGGTATTCCAATCGGAAAGGCATTTGAAAATGAAGATGTTTTCCTGCTTGATGAAAACAATCAGCTTGTAACCGAAACGGGCAGAGCGGGCGAAATCTGCGTAAGAGGAACGGCACTTGCCCTTGGCTATTATGCTGCACACGAACAAACGGCAAAAAGCTTTGTTCAGAATCCGTTAAACAATAACTATCCCGAGCTGATTTACAGAACAGGGGATTTGGCTGTTTATAATGAAAATCAGGAGCTTGTTTTCAGCGGCAGAAAGGATTTTCAGATTAAATATATGGGTCATCGTATTGAGCTTGAGGAAATTGAGCATGCAATGGCGGCCATAGACGGTGTTGAGCGTTGTGTCTGTATTTTTGATGAAAAGAAATCAAAGCTGAAGGGCTTTTATGTGGGCTCTATTGAAAAAGCGGAGCTTCATACCGTTATGAGAAATACTCTTCCTGTATTTATGGTTCCGGGTATGTTAAGGCAGGTTGACGAAATGCCGCTAACGAAAAACGGTAAAATAGACAGAAAGAAACTTCAGGAAATGGGGAGAAGGTAATGAAAGAATTTGAAAAGCAGCTTTTAGCTGAAAATTCAACAGCTTTTTATACTTTTGATATTTCAATTTTGAAAAACAGGGTTGCATATCTTAAAAGCCGCATGCCGAAGGAAGTTTCGCTCTGCTATGCAGTTAAGGCAAATACTTTTATTATAAAAGAGATAGAAGGCTGTGTTGAAAGGCTTGAGGTTTGCTCACCGGGCGAAGAAGCAGTATGTAAAAGGCTTGGTGTGCCCTCTGAAAAAACCGTTATCTCGGGTGTTTATAAAACGCCCGAATTTATCGAGGAGCTTGCTTCCGATAAAAGCTTTAACGGTATTTTTACCGTTGAATCCTTAACGCAGTTTGAATTGCTTTGTTCTTTAAGTGAAAAGTACAACACAAAGCTCCGGCTTCTTTTAAGGCTTACCAACGGAAGCCAGTTCGGTATCAATAAAGAAGATATTGATGATATTATTAAAAACAGAGAGCAGCATAAAAATATTGAAATTCTCGGAATTCAGTATTTTTCCGGTACGCAGAAAACCTCTGTTAAAAAATATAAAAGGGAGCTTGCAAAGCTGGATGCATTTTTGCTGCATCTTAAGGAGGATTTATCCTTTGAGGCGGAAGAGCTTGAATACGGAACAGGCTTTCCTGTTGCATATTTTGAGGATGAAGAACTTGATGAAGAGGCGCTTTTAAAGGGCTTTTCCGAGGCAATAAACGAAATGCAGATGAAGCCGATGATAACGCTTGAAATCGGCCGATCCATAGCTGCCTCCTGCGGAAAGTATTATACGCACATTGTTGATAAAAAAATCAATAAGGGTGTAGGCTATCTTCTTTGTGACGGCGGAATGCACCACATTGTTTATTTCGGTCAGCATATGGCTATGAGACTGCCGAAAATGTCTGTTGCAGGCAAAGAGGATATGCAGCCGGATAAAGAATGGAATATATGCGGCTCTTTGTGCTCAATGAATGATATTGTTGTAAAAAATGCCGTATTGCCCGATATTGAAATCGGCGATACGCTGGTTTTTGAAAATACAGGTGCTTATTGTATGATAGAATGTATTTCTTTATTCTTAACAAGGGACATTCCGTCTGTTTATCTTATTGATGAAAGCGGAAATGCCGTTAAGGTAAGGGAAAAATTTGAAACATGCAATCTGAATACACCTATTTATTAAAAAATTATTTTTGAAAGGATTTATAAATTATGGAAACACTTATTGAAATTTTAGAGGACATTCAGCCGGGAATTGATTATGAAACCTGCACAGATCTTATTGATGCACATCATCTTGATTCACTTTCAATTATTTCTCTTGTTGCAGAGATTGAGGATGAATTTGATATAACAGTACCTGCTGTTGAAATTATTCCGTCAAACTTCAATTCTGCCGAGGCAATGTGGAAAATGATTAAGAGGCTTGAAGAGGAAGACTAAATGGAAGTGCTTTCAACTCTTTTTAAAGTAGGCTTGGTGCCTAAGCTGACCTCGTATTTTTCCGTATATTATCTTGCGATTTTTCTGCCTGCGGCAATTATTCTGTATTGGCTTTTGCCGAAAAAGCCGAGAAGATGGTTTCTGCTTGCCGCAAGCTATGGCTTCTTTTGGCTGATAAGCGGAAAGCTTACTGTTTTTCTGCTTCTGGCAACTCTTTCAATTTATCTGTTCGGCATCTGGCTGGATAAACTGAATGACAAAAGAAAGGCAGATGCAAAGCTTGCCAAGGACAGGGCAGAGAAAAAGGCAATAAAAAAAGCATATCAAACCCGTCAGCGCTGGGTTATCTTCCTTGCATCTGCAGTACATATAGGCACTCTTCTTGTGCTAAAATATACTCCGTTTTTCTTGGAAAATGTAAATGCCCTGATAAAGGTCTGCGGTTCTTCGTTTGAAATCGGTATACCGAAATTTATGCTGCCTATCGGTATTTCATTTTTTACCATGCAGGCAATGTCTTATATTCTTGATGTTTACCACGGTGCGATAAAGGCAGACAGGAATTATTTAAGGCTTTCGCTTTATATGAGCTTTTTTCCTCAGATTGTTGAAGGTCCTATCTGTAAATATGCAGATACGGCAGAGCAGATTTATGAGGTTAAGCAGATCAGCTACACGAATTTAACCCTTGGTCTTCAGCGTATTGCATACGGTATGATGAAGAAGGTTGTTATTGCCGACAGACTGAATGTATTGGTTGAAACCATTTTCAAGGATTATAATGAATTCGGCGGTTTAACTATCGCTGTCGGTGCAATTGCCTATACAATTCAGCTGTATATGGACTTTTCAGGCACAATGGATGCCGTATGCGGTTCTGCCCAGATATTCGGTGTGGAAATGCCCGAAAACTTTAAAAGGCCTTTCTTTTCAAGGTCTATTTCGGAATTCTGGAAAAGATGGCATATTACGCTTGGCGCATGGTTCAGGGATTATATTTTCTATCCGATTTCCATGTCAAAGCCGATGAAAAATTTAACAACCTCGGCAAGAAAAAAACTCGGCAATCATTTCGGACCGCTGATTGCAGGCGCAATTGCTCTTTTTGCCGTATGGTTCTGCAACGGCTTGTGGCATGGTGCTGCGTGGAGCTATATTTTCTTCGGTATGTATCACTTTGCTTTGATTTTATCGGGCAATATCATTGCTCCGCTGTCAAAAACAATGAATGATAAACTTCACATTAATACGGAAAGCTTCGCTTATAAAGCTATGCAGATTGTTCGTACAACTGTTTTTGTAGTTATCGGCGAAATGTTCTTCCGTGCGCACGGTCTTAAGGCCGGATTGGTAATGTTTAAAAAGCTTATAACTGATTTCAGCTTCAGTGAGATTCAGGAGGGCTATCTTAAAACGCTCGGCGTTGATGGTAAGGATCTCTTAATTGTAGGCGTAACCCTTCTTATTATATTTGTTGTAAGTATTCTCAATGAAAAGGGCATCAATATCAGAAATGAGCTTCAGAAAAAGAACATTATACTTCGCTGGGTTATTTTTACAGCCTTGGTTTTATTTATATTTATTTTCGGAGCTTATGGAATCGGCTATGATCCTGTTGATCCGATTTATGCGAATTTCTGATTGAATGGTGCCGGAGGTTGAATATGAATTATTTCAAGGAACGTATTAATAAGCGTTTTGTAATCCATGGTATTCGGTTTGTAGTATTTGTGCTGATTATTGCTGCTCTTCTTTTTGCGCTTTCTCCGATTTTTCATCCTAAAACGAATAAGGATTTAAGGGATTCATCCGCAAACGGAATTCTGGGGGAGCCGGCCGGCACAATTGATGTAGTTATAGTCGGTGACAGTGAAAGCTACAGCTCTTTTATTCCGCTGCAGATGTGGAATGATTACGGAATAACCTCCTATGTCTGCGGAACCCCGAAGCAAACACTTGATTATTCGGAGGATTTCTTAAGGAAAGCATTTCAAAGGCAGCAGCCGAAGCTTGTTGTGCTTGAAACAAATGCGATTTTCAGGAAATTCAGTTTTAGCTCTGCACTTCTGATTAAGGCTGATGAAAGTTTTTCGATTTACAGATATCACGATCGCTGGAAAAAGCTTTCTCTATCGGATTTTTCAGCAGATGTGGATAATAATTATATTGAAAATGATAAGGGCTATCGTATCGACGGCTGCGTAAAATCGGGAAATACTTCGGGCTATATGAAGCCGTCTGATGAAAAAGAAAAGATTCCGGTCAGAAATAAGCCATATCTTGAGAGTATTAAAAAGCTTTGTGAAGAGAATGGGGCGGAGCTTATGCTTGTAAGCACGCCGAGTCTTAAAAACTGGAACTGCAAACGTCATAATACGGTTGCCGAGCTCGCTGAAGAGTTGGGGATTGAATATGTGGATATGAATACACTCAGCAGGGAAGTTCCGATTGACTGGACCAGCGATACAAAGGATGCAGGCGATCACCTGAATTACAGGGGTGCCGAAAAGGCAACTGCTTATTTCGGCAAATATCTTAATTCTAAAAATATTTTTGAGGATCATAGAAATAATGTTGCTTACTCCGATTGGAATCAGGCATACGGAAATTTCCTTGTAGAAATAGAAAAAAGTAAATTGCAGGCAAATAGAGAGGTATAAATACTTACGAAAAACAGACTGAGTCAATTTTTTGATTCAGTCTGATACTTATGAAAAAGGCAGTTTAATCATTCCGTTAGTAACGAAATGCTATGTGTGTCTGAACATACGAATAGGTTGTTATGTTTACCGATTTCTGCTGTTGGAGGTATGTAATGAATTATTTTAAAGAACGCTTTAATAAACGCTTTGTAAAAAACGGTATCAAGGCTGTTTCTTTTGTTCTTGTTATTGCAGTAATACTGCTTGCCCTTTCTCCTGTTTTTATGCCAAAAACAAATAAGGGGTTAAAGGATAAATCGGCGCAGGGCTTTATGGCTGAGCCGGATAATACAATTGATGTTCTTTTTGTTGGGGACAGTTTGGCTTACAGCTCTTTTATCCCGTTGAAAATATTTAATGATTACGGCATATCCTCCTATGTTTGCTGCACTCCGAGTCAAACGCTCGCTTATTCGGAGGATTTTATCAGAAGAGCTTTTAAAAATCAGAATCCGAAGCTTGTTGTGCTTGAAACAGACGGTATTTTCAGAAGATTCAATCCGTTTCAGTCGCTTGTGCTTCGTGCCGAAGAATGGCTTCCCATTTATAGATATCATGACAGATGGAAGCATCTTACTTTTGACGATTTTTCGTCAGAGTTCGAAAGTGATTATATTGTAAACGATAAGGGCTATCGCTTGTACGGCGGTGTAAAATCTGCAAGCGAGAAGGATTATATGAAGCCGTCAAGTAAAAAAGCAAAGGTTCCTCTAAAGAATAAATCTTTTCTTGAAAATATTAAAAAGCTTTGCGAGGAAAACGGTGCTGAGCTGATGCTTGTAAGTGCACCCTGCGTTAAAAACTGGAGCTGTGAACGCCATAATACCGTTGCTGAGCTTTCTGAAAAGCTTGGTATCGAATATATGGATATGAATTATATGAGAGAGGAAATCCCGATTGACTGGTCTGCCGATTCAAGAGACGGAGGCGAACATCTTAATCAATCCGGAGCGGAAAAGGTAACTTCCTATTTTGGGGAATACCTTAAAGCAAAGAATATCTTTACCGATCACAGAAATGATGAAAACTTTGATGATTGGAAAAAAGCATATCAGAGCTTTTTGAAAGAAGTTGAAAAAGTTAAAACACAGGATAAGAAAAATGCCGAGAAAAAGGCAAAAAAGACTAAATCTTAATGATTTAGTCTTTTTTACTGCAGTTTTTATTACTTCTTTAATTCCAAAAGCTCCTTTTCATTTACATATGCTGAAAGTGCGCCAACGGCAGTAACTGCTTTTCCGCCTGTAATATTTCCGAATTCAATGCAGTCCTTCAGCGGATAGTCGTAAAATAAGCCGTAAATAAATCCGGCAAGAAATGCATCACCTGCTCCGGTGCTGTCCACATTTTTGAACTGCTCAAGGCTTGGGCAAAAGAAATAATTGTCCCCGTCAATGCCGATGCAGCCATCCTTGTCAACCTTAACAACCACCTTGTCAAAATATTTCTTTAAAGCATATGCGGCATCCTTGGCGCTGCTGCAGCCTGTTATCGCAAGTGCTTCCTTCTGATTCGGTGTGTAATAGTCGGCAATCCTTAGCAACTCGTCATATTTTTCAAAGGTAAGCTCATCGTCCCATCCCATATCAAGCACCATTATTGTGCCTTCAGCCTTAAGTTTTTTGTAAACATCAAGGAAGCCGCCGGGGGACATCATACAGATTTTTGCGCCTTTTGCAATATTGTAAAATTCCTCTTTTGCTTTTTCATCTGGCTCAATGCTGCCTTTACCGTATGTAATAAAGCTTCTGTCATTTTCCAGAATAATTGCCGAGGTAATATTAAGCGGAATACCGTTTCCCTTATAAAGATTGGTTGGTGCAACCTTGTTTTCTTCAAATTTTTCTTTTGCAAATTTTGAAAAAATATCATTGCCGAGCTCTGTTGCTATTTTTGCTTTAATGCCAAGTCTGCCTGCGTTTATAAGTGTGGCGGGAAGCCCTCCGCCAAGCTGTAATGAAAATCTGTCTGTGTAAATTTCTTCGCCGATATTCGGAATTCTCGGCATGTTTTCATATAAAAGGTCAACATTTGTTGCACCTGCTCCTGCAATAAAAGCCATAAAGTAAACACTCCTGTCTGTATTTTATTTCAGTATATCAGTATATATAAATATTATATTTATTTCTATTAAAATATGTATTTGTAACTAATTTGTAATTGACTTGAATTAGCCCATAATATATAATACTGTAAAATGAGAAAGGTATGGGCTTATAATGGCATTGTTAATAAAAAATGCCCTTATTTTTACGGGCAATAAATTTGAAAAGTCAGATGTTCTTATAAAAGATTCCAAAATTCAGAGCCTTGGCCCCTCCATTTCTGCTGATGGAGCAGATCGTGTTTTTGATTGTAAGGATAAGTATTTTTTAATTCCGGGTTTTGTTGATGCACATGTTCATCTTCGAGAGCCCGGTTTTTCTTATAAGGAAACAGTAAAAAGCGGCACTATGGCTGCGGCAAAAGCGGGGTATACTGCTGTTTGCCCGATGCCTAATCTGAATCCTGCGCCGGATTGTATGGAAAACCTTGCGATACAGAAGGATATAATCAAAAAGGATGCCGTAATTGATGTTTTTCCGTTTGCGTCAATAACTAAAGGCAGAAAAGGTACAGGCGAATGTGTTGACTTTTCTTCACTTAAGGACGATGTAATCGGCTTTTCCGATGACGGAACAGGTGTGCAGACCGAAGCACTTATGGAGCAGGCTATGGAACAGTGCGCAAAGCTTGGTGCTGTGATTTCTGCACACTGTGAGGTTAATGCGCTTTTAAACGGCGGATATATTCATGATGGGGAATACTGCCGAAAGCATAATCACAGAGGCATCTGCAGTGAAAGCGAATGGGCACAGATTGAACGGGATTGTGCACTTGCCGAAAAAACAGGCTGTCAGTACCACGTCTGCCATATTTCAACGAAGGAAAGTGTTGAGATTATAAGAAAGGCAAAGGCAAGGGGCGTTAAAGTTACCTGCGAAACAGGTCCTCATTATCTTACAATGTGTGATAAGGATCTGCAGGAAAACGGAAGGTTTAAAATGAATCCGCCGCTCCGGGCGGAAGAGGATATGAAAGCACTTATTAAGGGTGTTCAGGATGGTACGGTTGATATTATTGCAACGGATCATGCACCCCATAGTGCCGAGGAAAAATCAAAGGGTCTTGAAAAAAGTGCAATGGGCGTTGTCGGCCTTGAAACTGCTTTTGCGGTGCTTTACACAAAGCTTGTTAAAACAGGAATCATTTCTCTTGAAAGGCTTGTTGATATGATGTCGGTAAAGCCGAGAGAAATATTTAATATAAAGGGCGGTGCAATCAAAGAGGGCGAAACAGCCGATTTGTGCCTGCTTGATTTGGATGACGAATGGGTTGTAAATCCTGAAGAATTTGTTTCAAAGGGAAGATCAACGCCGTTTGAAAACTGGAAAGTACAGGGTAAAAACCTTTTAACGATATTGAGAGGAGAAATTGTATATGAAGCCATTTAACAAAAAAATCGTTCTTGAAAACGGCAGTGAGTTTTACGGCTATTCCTTTGGTGCAGACAGAGAAGCTGTTAATGAGCTTGTTTTCAATACTTCAATGGTAGGTTATCAGGAAATCATTTCCGATCCGTCCTATACCGATCAGATGGTATGTATGACCTATCCGCTTATAGGAAATTATGGCATTACGGATGAGGACTTTGAAACAAGAGTTCCTACAATGGGCGGTCTTATTGTAAGGGAATATAATGATCTTCCGTCTAATTTCCGCTACACAAAAACACTTTCCGAGGTGCTTGATGAATATGGCATTCCCGGTATAAGCGGTGTTGATACAAGAAAGATTACAAGAATTATCCGTGATGAGGGAAGCCAGAAGGTTATCATAACAGATGCTTCAACACCTTATGAGGAAGCTCTTAAAAAGGTTAGGGAATATGCAATTCCAACGGATATGGTAAGCCGTGTAAGCTGTAAAAAGCGTTGGTATTCAAGAACGCCGAATCATAAATATGATGTTGTTGCAATAGATTGCGGCATTAAGCTGAATATCGTAAGAAAGCTTAATGAAAAGGGCTGTAATGTAACGGTTGTGCCTTATAATACAACTGCCGAAGAAATTTTAAATATGAATCCGGATGGCCTTTTCCTTTCAAACGGTCCCGGAAATCCCGAGGATGTTCAGCCCGTTATAAATGTTGTAAAGCAGCTTAAGGGCAGGCTTCCCATCTTTGGTATCTGCCTTGGTCATCAGATGATTTCTCTTGCACTCGGTGCAAAAACCTTTAAAATGAAATTTGGTCACAGAGGCGGCAATCACCCTGTTATGAATATGGAAACAGGTAAAATTGAAATTACCTCACAGAATCATTCCTATGCGGTTGATGCTGCTTCCCTTGTGGGAACAGAGCTTACCTTAACTCATAAAAACCTGCTTGATGATACGGCAGAGGGTGTTGAAAGTGCTGAAAACAAGCTTTTCTCTGTTCAGTATCATCCCGAAAGTGCTCCGGGTCCTCAGGACAGTGCGTATCTTTTTGATAAATTCATTTCGTTAATGGAAAAGGAGGCTGAGTAATATGCCAAAGCGTACAGATATACATAAAATATTAGTTATCGGTTCCGGTCCTATTGTTATCGGACAGGCTGCTGAATTTGACTATTCGGGTACTCAGGCCTGCCTTTCTCTCCGTGAGGAGGGCTACGAGGTTGTACTGATTAACTCAAACCCTGCAACCATTATGACGGATACGGATATTGCCGATAAGGTTTATATGGAGCCTTTGAATTTGGAATATGTTGCAAGAATTATCCGCCATGAGCGTCCGGATGCCATTCTTCCTTCTCTTGGCGGACAAACAGGTCTTAACCTTGCTGTTCAGCTTGCAAAAAAAGGAATTCTTAAGGAATGTGATGTTGAAATTCTCGGAACACGCTTTGAAGCAATTGAGCGTGCCGAGGACAGAGAGCTTTTCAAGGATTTGTGCGAAAAGCTCGGTGAGCCTGTTCTTCCGTCCGATATCTGCAACACGCTTGAAGAGGGCCTTGAAATAGCTGAAAAAATCGGTTATCCCGTTGTTCTTCGCCCTGCGTTTACGCTTGGCGGTACAGGCGGCGGCTTTGCCGATGATGAAGAGGAATGCCGTTTGATGCTTAAAAATGCACTTGCGTTATCTCCTGTTCATCAGGTGCTTGTTGAAAAGAGCATTAAGGGCTATAAGGAAATTGAATATGAAGTAATGCGTGATGCAAATGATACGGCAATCACAATCTGTAATATGGAAAATATTGACCCTGTCGGTATCCACACGGGCGATTCCATTGTTGTCTGCCCGTCACAAACGCTTACAAATAAAGAATACCATATGCTCCGTGATTCTGCTTTAAGAATTATCCGTGAGCTTAATATTGAGGGCGGCTGCAATGTTCAGTTTGCACTTGATCCGCATTCCTTCCAGTATTATCTTATTGAGGTTAATCCCCGTGTGTCACGTTCATCGGCTCTTGCTTCAAAGGCATCAGGCTATCCTATTGCAAGGGTTTCGGCTAAAATTGCGGTTGGTATGCATCTTGATGAAATTCAGATTGCAAATACGCCCGCTTCCTTTGAGCCGACTCTGGATTACGTTGTTTCAAAAATTGCCCGCTTCCCGTTTGATAAGTTTGCAGATGCAAACAACAGCCTGAATACCCAGATGAAGGCAACGGGCGAGGTTATGGCAATCGGCAGAACGGTTGAGGAAAGCCTGCTTAAAGCCGTACGCTCTCTTGAAACAGGCGTATGCCATCTTTATTTAAGCAAATTTGATAATTATTCGGTTGAAGAGCTTTTGGATTATATTAAAATCGGTACGGATGACAGGCTTTATGCCATCGCTCAGCTTATCCGTCTGAATGTTGATTTAAACAGAATTTATAACGCAACAAAAATTGATATGTTCTTTATTGAAAAATTCAAAAATATTGTTGCATTTGAAAGCGTTATAAAAGAAAATCCGAAGAATGTTGAAGTTCTTAAGGATGCGAAGAAAATGGGTGTGTCTGATAAATTTATCGGTATGCTCTGGGGAATGAGTGAGGCTGAAATCTTTAAGCTTCGCAAGGAAAACAATATTTTCCCTGTATATAAAATGATAGATACCTGTGCTTCCGAGTTTGATTCTTATGTTCCGTATTTCTATTCAACCTATGAAGAGGAAAATGAAAGCATTGTTTCCGATAAAAAGAAAATCATTGTTCTCGGCTCCGGACCGATCCGTATAGGTCAGGGTGTTGAATTTGATTATTCAACGGTTCACGCAATCTGGTCTATCCGTGAGGCCGGCTATGAGGCAATTATCATCAATAACAATCCCGAAACGGTTTCAACAGATTATACAACCTCTGATAAGCTCTATTTTGAGCCGTTAACCGTTGAAGATGTTATGAATGTTATTGAGCTTGAAAATCCAATGGGCATTGTTGTATCCCTCGGCGGTCAGACTGCAATTAACCTTGCACCTCCGCTTGATGCACTCGGTGTCCCGATTATAGGCACGGATGTTGCAGCGATTGATAAGGCTGAAAACCGTGATTCGTTTGAAAAGGTTATGACAGAGCTTGGAATTCCTCAGCCGAAAGGACAGGCAGTAACCAGAATTGAAGATGGTGTAAAGGCAGCCGAAAAAATCGGCTATCCCGTTCTTGTGCGCCCTTCCTTCGTTCTCGGTGGCAGAGCAATGCAGATTGTTGCCGGTGAGGAAAGCCTGCGCCATTATCTGCAGACCGCTGTTGAAATCAATACCGAGCAGCCGGTTCTTGTTGATAAATATATTATGGGCAAAGAGCTTGAGGTAGATGCAATCTGCGACGGTGAGGATGTATTTATTCCGGGAATTATGGAGCACGTTGAAAGAACGGGTGTTCACAGCGGCGACTCTATTTCGGTTTATCCAACCTTTGATGTTTCACAGGAGGTTAAGGATAAGATTATTGATTATACAGTTAAGCTTGGCAGGGCAATCGGAATTATCGGCCTTTATAATATTCAGTTTATTGCAGATGCAAATGATGATGTTTTTGTTATTGAGGTTAATCCCCGTTCATCAAGAACTGTGCCGTTCCTTTCAAAAGCAACCTCGGTTCCTATGGCGCATATTGCAACGCAGGTTATTCTTGGCCACAGCCTGAAAGAGCAGGGCATAATGGAAATCTATCCTGCAGAAAAGAAACGCTGGTATGTTAAGGCACCTGCTTTCTCGTTCTCCAAATTAAAGGGTATGGATACCTATCTTTCTCCTGAAATGAAATCAACAGGCGAAGCAATCGGCTATGATAAATCCCTCAACAGAGCACTTTATAAGGCAATTCAGGCAAGCGGTCTTAATGTGTCAAATTACGGCACTGTGCTTGTTACAATTGCCGATATGGACAAGCCGACGGCTCTTCCTCTTATCCGCCGCTTTTATGAGCTTGGCTTTAATATTGAAGCAACGGAGGGAACAGCAAGGTTCCTGAAAGAGCATGGCATAAGAACAAGAATCCGTGCAAAATTAACAAGTGACGGCAGTGATGAAATTCTGATGGCACTTCGCCAAGGGCATATTGCTTATGTTATAAACACGATTGATGTAAGCCACGGCGACAGCCATTCAGACGGTTCAGAAATCCGCCGTGCAGCAGTTGAAAATAATGTAACTATGTTTACATCTCTTGATACGGTAAAGGTTCTTCTTGATGTTCTTGAAGAAATAACACTGGGCGTGTCAACAATTAATGCAGAAGATTAATTCGGAGTAGCTTATGTATAAACAGGATATTTACAAAATAATTGAAAATACGGCATTAACCAAGGATGTTTATAAAATGATTCTTGAGGGGGATACGCAATATATTACCGCTCCGGGTCAGTTTATTAATCTGAAATTAGAGGGCAAATTTCTCCGCCGTCCGATTTCAGTCTGTGATTATGATGATGAAACAATCACAATCATTTATAAGGTAGTCGGCGGAGGAACGGAGCAGATGTCCCTGATGTCGGCAGGCGAAAAGCTTGACTGCTTAACAGGTCTTGGAAACGGCTATGATATCAGCAAATCAAAATCACCGCTTGTTATCGGCGGCGGAGTCGGTGTTCCGCCGATGTATCATTTAACAAAATGCCTTATTGCAGACGGTCAGAAGCCAACTGTTATTCTCGGCTTCAATACGAAAGCGGAAATCTTCTATGAAAAAGAATTCAAAGCTTTGGGGATTGATGTTATTATAACTACGGCAGACGGCTCATACGGCATTCAGGGCTTTGTAACAGACGCTCTGCCTGAAAGCTATGATTATTTCTACACCTGCGGTCCAATGCCGATGTTCCGGGCTATTGAACAAACGGTTACAACCTCGGGGCAGTACAGCTTTGAAGAAAGAATGGGCTGCGGTTTCGGTGCCTGTATGGGATGCTCCTGTAAAACAAAATACGGCAGCAAGCGAATCTGCAAGGACGGTCCTGTTCTTGAAAGGGAGGAGATTGTATGGTAGATTTATCGGTAAACCTCTGTGGCATGGAAATGGATAATCCTGTTGTTCCTGCAAGCGGAACTTTCGGTTTCGGAAAGGAATTCAAGGATTTCTATGACATAAATATTCTCGGTTCTTTTTCATTCAAGGGAACAACAAAAGATGCACGCTTCGGAAATCCAACACCCCGTATTGCTGAATGTGAACAGGGTATGATTAATGCTGTAGGGCTTCAGAATCCCGGTGTTCATCATGTTATTGAGCATGAGCTGCCCGAAATGAAAGCGTATTTTCATAAAAAGGTTATAGCAAATGTAAGCGGCTTTTCCGTTGAGGATTATGCTTATACCTGTGCGCTTCTTGATAAAGAAGAGCAGGTAGGCCTTTTAGAGGTTAATATCAGCTGCCCGAATGTTCACGGCGGCGGAATGAGCTTCGGTACGCAGCCTGAATGTGCGGCTGAGGTTACAAGAGCGGTAAAGGCCGTTACAACAAAGCCTGTTATTATAAAACTTTCTCCGAATGTAACGGATATTGTTGCAATTGCAAAAGCGTGTGAGGAAGCGGGGGCAGACGGTATCTGCCTTATCAATACGCTGCTTGGCATGAGAATAGATTTAAAACGCAGAGCCCCTGTTATTGCAAATAAAATGGGCGGCTTCAGCGGAAATGCAGTTTTCCCTGTTGCCGTAAGAATGGTTTATCAGGTTGCTAAAGCCTGCAATATTCCCGTTATGGGCTGCGGCGGTGTTTCATCGGCTAAGGATGTTATTGAAATGATGATGGCAGGCGCAACAGCCGTTCAGGTTGGTGCGGCAAATCTTGTAGACCCATATGTCTGCAAAACGATTATAGAAGAATTGCCAAGGGAATGCGAAAAGCTTGGCATAAATAAATTAAGTGATATTATAGGAGTGGTTGATTAATGGGTAAGGATGTAATTATTGCATGCGATTTCAGCAGTGCGAAGGATACTTTTGATTTTCTCGATAAATTTACAGAGGAAAAGCCTTTTGTAAAAATCGGAATGGAGCTTTACTATGCGGAAGGTCCTTCAATTGTCAGGGAAATCAAAAAAAGAGGTCATAAGATTTTCCTTGATTTAAAGCTTCACGATATTCCGAACACAGTTAAAAAGGCGATGTCTGTTTTATCTTCTCTTGATGTTGATATGACAAATCTTCATGCAGCAGGTACAGTAGATATGATGAAGGCTGCCGTTGATGGCTTAACGAAAGAGGATGGCACACGCCCGATTCTTATCGCCGTAACTCAGCTCACCTCAACAAGCGAGGAACGAATGCAGAATGAGCTTCTTATCAACGCTTCCATTAATGATACAATTGTTAAGTACGCGGAAAATGCGAAGCTTGCAGGGCTGGACGGTGTTGTCTGCTCTCCTCTTGAGGCTGGTATGGTTAAGGACGCCTGTGGTAAGCAGTTTGTTACCGTAACTCCCGGTGTTCGTTTTGCAGACGGCGAGGTAGGCGATCAGGTAAGAGTAACAACGCCTGCCAAGGCAAAGGAAATCGGCTCGGATTATATCGTAGTCGGCAGACCTGTAACACAGGCAGCGGATCCTGTAGCTGCATACAGAAGATGTGTTGAAGAATTTGTTGGATAAGATTAACGTATAGGAGGATATATAATGGAAAGCTATAAAAGAGAATTTATTAAGTTTCTTGAGGATGCAGGCGTTTTAAAATTCGGCGATTTTACCGCAAAAAGCGGAAGAAAAATTCCGTATTTTATTAATGCAGGCGATATTAAAACAGGCAAGCAGATACAGAAGCTCGGCGAGTTTTATGCAAAGGCTTATTTTGAAAAGGTAGGCAATAAAAAGGCCGTTCTTTACGGTCCGGCATATAAAGGCATTCCGATTGCTGTTTCCGTTGCCGTTGCTCTTGCAAAAGAAGGCCTTGATGTTCCTTTCTTCTTCAACAGAAAAGAAGAGAAGGATCACGGCGAGGGCGGTGTTTTTGTTGGTTATAAGCCGCAGGCAGGCGAGGATATCGTTATTGTAGAGGATGTTGTAACCGCAGGAACGGCAATCAGAGAAAGCATGGCGATCCTTTCAAAGCTTGAGGGCACAAAGGTTGCCGCAACCTTCGTTATGGTAGACAGAAAAGAGAAAGGCCAAACAGATAAATCTGCAATTGCAGAGGTTGCGGATGAGTACGGCTTTCCTGTTTATTCCGTTGTGGATGTTTATGATATCATTGAGTATCTTGAAGAAAACGAAGCAAACCGCGAAAACGTTGAGCGTATTAAAAAATATCTTGAAGTAAACGGTGCAAAAGCATAAGGCGGTAAAAGATAAATCTTATTTGAAAGGACTATAAATATGCGTCACTTGTTGGATACAACAGATTTATCTGTAAAGGAAATTGATGATTTAATTGCACTTGCAATGGATATCATCGACAATAAAGAAAAATACTGCAGTGTCTGCAGCGGCAAAAAGCTTGCAACTCTTTTCTTTGAGCCAAGCACAAGAACAAGGCTTTCCTTTGAAGCGGCAATGATGGAGCTTGGCGGTAATGTTCTCGGCTTTTCCGAGGCGGCTTCTTCAAGCGCCTCAAAGGGCGAAACAGTAGGGGATACCATTAAAATTGTTTCCTGCTATGCGGATATTATTGCAATGCGCCATCCGCTTGAGGGTGCGCCGAGAGTTGCTTCTTATAAAAGCGATGTTCCTGTTATCAATGCCGGCGATGGCGGCCACAGCCATCCAACCCAGACCTTAACGGATTTGCTTACAATCTTCCGTGAAAAGGGAAGATTTGATAATTTAACAATCGGTCTTTGCGGCGATTTGAAATTCGGAAGAACCGTTCACAGCCTGATTAAGGCTATGTGCCGTTACAGCAATATCAAATTTGTGCTGATTTCTCCCAAGGAGCTGTCTGTTCCCGATTATATCAAAACAGACTATCTTGAGGAAAAGGGAATGGAATATATTGAAACCGAGGATATGGAGGCTGCAATGCCTTCTCTTGATATTCTTTATATGACAAGAATTCAGCGTGAACGCTTTTTCTCTGAGGATGAATATTTAAAGCATAAGGATGCGTTTATTCTTGATGTGGATAAGCTTGAAAATGCAAAGCCCGATTTAACCATCATGCATCCGCTTCCAAGAGTTAACGAGATTACAACCGCTGTTGATGATGACCCAAGAGCAAAGTATTTTGAACAGGCATTAAACGGTAAATATATCCGTATGGCGCTTATCATAACGCTTCTGAAATGGGGAGGTGTTCTGTAATGAAAATTGATGAAATTG
>DESD01000063.1:22514-63834 GCA_002361935.1 Ruminococcaceae bacterium UBA3323
GAAAATTGATGAAATTGAAAACGGCATTGTGCTGGATCATATTAAAGCAGGCAACGGTATGCGTGTTTATGAGGCTTTAAAGCTTAATGAATTAAAGTGTCAGGTTGCCATAATTCAGAATGCCAAATCCGAAAAGCAGGGTGTTAAGGATATTATAAAAATTAATGAACTGATTGATTTAAACCTTGATGTGCTCGGCTATATTGATTCGGCTGTAACGGTTAATATCATTAAAAACGGCAGGGCTGAAAAAAAAGCTGTAGCGCTTCCGAAAAGAATTGTTAATGTTGTTAAATGTAAAAATCCGCGCTGTATTTCAAATGCTGAAGATATAGATTATGAATTTGAATTAACGGATAATAAGGGCACCTATCGCTGTATTTATTGCGAAACAAAGGCAAATTAAAAAGAGGGCAAAGCCCTCTTTTTTTCGTAGGTTGCGGCGTCCTCGATGCACCGCTTGCTAAAATTCTCTCTTTTTATAAAGCCCTGCAGACAGTCCGAATGAAGCCATAAACAGCAAACCTGCAGGAACGGCAATTAAATATGAATGTTCGGGCGGTGTAAATTGTCCGTCAATCAATCCTCCGGTAACACTTGCGGAATTGATTAACGTTATTGATATGGCAAGTATACCTGCAATTAATCCTCCGATAAGCCTTGACTTTAAATATCCGAATCTGAAGGTAATCGGAAGAATAACAATCGGAACAAAAAAACCGCTGCCAAGCATTAAAAACATAAGATTTAATATTTCTTTAAAGCTGTAATTCTTTGTGAAAAAGTAAACTATGCCCTCAATAATGCTTGCGGATAAAACCAGAATAAGTACCAAAATGTATTTTTCCAAAACGATTTTTGCCTTGCTTACAGGGATTACTGCTTCAAATCTGTTCCATTTTGATGCTTCATCATAGGCCAGAATCGTTATCGGCATTAAGGAAAGTACGGCTACAGAATAGAATGCAAAATACATGGATGTGTTTGAAAACAATGCTCCGAAAAAGAATATGGCAGACATAAGAAAAAGAAAAAATCCGTGCTTTTTTGCCATTTTGAAATCCTTAATTAATAATCCTTTCATTCTTCCTGCCCCCTTATCATATAAACAAATAAATCTTCAAGACTGATTGGTGCTGAAATCATATTGCCCGTTACGGCATGGCTTTTTATAACCGCCTTAACAGCATAACTTGATTTGCGCATGCTTAAAATGTCAGCTTTGCTGATTGTATTTATTGTGTTTTCATCGCATTGGATAATGCTGTAATTGTTCAGCAGCTCATCCTTTTCTTCGCACAAAATAAGCTTTCCGTTATGCATAAATGCAATATAGTCGCAGATTTTTTCCAAATCACTTACAATGTGTGAGGATATTAAAATGGAATGGCTTTCATCCCTTGTAAAATCATTGAAAATATCAAGAATTTCATCACGCACAACAGGGTCAAGTCCGCTGGTTGCTTCATCAAGAATAAGCAGCCTTGCTTTGTGCGAAAGGGCAGCCGCTATATGCAGCTTCATTTTCATACCCTTTGAAAATTCTTTGATTTTCTTGTTTTCCGGTAAATTGAATTGGCTGAGGTATTTCAGAAAATCACTTTCACTCCAATGCTTATAAATGTTTTTAAGAACAGAATTGATTTCTTTTGCATTAAGGCTTTCGGGAAAGCCGATTTCCTCCGTAACAATGCCTATATCCTCCAGTGTGCTGTTATTTACAGGCTTTCCAAAAACAGATACCTCTCCGCTTGATTTTTTAATCATATCAAGAATCAGCTTGATGGTTGTGCTTTTTCCGGCTCCGTTTTCGCCCACAAGCCCCATAATGCAGCCGCTGGGCAAAGTAAAGCTTATGTTTTCAAGGCTGAAGCCTTTGTAATTCTTAGATAAATTCTTAACCTCAATTGCGTTCAAGGCTATTCCTCCTCATAAAGTGTGTTTAGCATGGAAATTATGTCATCCTTACTCAGACTGCAGAAGGATGAAAGCTTTATAATTTCTTCAAGGTGTTCTTCAATCTTTTTCAGATTTTCTTCTCTTAAAAGCTCTGAGTTTTTTGCGGAAACAAAGCTTCCCCGTCCGGGGGCTGTGTATATAAGTCCGCTTTTCTCAAGCTCCTCATATGCACGCTTTGTTGTGATAACGCTGATTTGCAGATCCTTTGCAAGGCTTCTGATAGACGGCAGGGGAGCGTCCTCCTTCAAAGTGCCGTTCATTATCTGCTCTCTGATTTGCGAATAAATCTGATCGTAAATCGGAACACCGCTTTTGTTGTTGATAAAGATTAGCATATCTTTCTCCTTTTATCCAGTTAACTGTATATAAACAGTATACACAGTATAAACACACTTGTCAACACTTTACTGCAAAAAAATAACGCCTCCCTTGTAAAAGGGAGGGGATCGCTTGCGATGGAGAGATTCCTATATCGGGACGATGCGGTCATCGTCCCTTACCACAAAATTATTAGTTTCCTTTAATCCTATCCGTAATTCTCTGCGCATTGCGGTAAATTTCTTCCGTATCAATGCCAACGAATTCGCCGTTTTCATAAAGAATTCTGCCGTTTATCATTGTAAGCTTAACATTTTCCTTAGAACCGCTGTATACAATGTTTTTCGTGATATTATTAATTGGCTGCATATTCGGTCTGTTTAAGTCAATAACAATTAAATCGGCTGCTTTGCCGGTATCAATTCTATCACAGTTATCCAGGCCCATACATTTTGCACTGCCAACAGTGCCCATTTCAAGTATCCTGTTTGCATCCGTTGAAGCTGCATTTCTATCGTTCAGCTTCTGCGTTGCTGCAATTAAATACATTTCCCTGAACATATTCAGTGCATTATTGCTGCTTGGTCCGTCTGTGCCGATAGCAAGGTTAATATTTTTGTCTATCATTTTTGAAACCGGAGCAATACCGGATGCAAGCTTGCTGTTTGAGCCTGCGTTTATAACCGCATAAATACCTCGTTTCTTATAGATTTCAAGGTCTTCATCAGTAACCCATACACTGTGATAGGCTCCGCCGCCATAGTTGAATAAGCCAAGCTCGTCAAAAAGAGCAGTAGGTGTTTTTCCGTATCGTTCAATGCATTCCTTAACCTCGTTTTCCGTTTCGCTTGAATGGGTGAAAATGGGTGCCTTGTATTTCTGTGCAAGGGCGGAAACGCCCTCCAAAAGTTCTTTGCTTGTTGTGTATTCAGCGTGAAAGCCTAATTTATAGCTGATTAATTCATTGTAATGATTGAATCTGTTGTAGTATTCCTCAAGGCTTTCAACGCTTTCCTTAAAATTATTCAGCCCGCAGGTCATAACGGTTCTGAAGCCAAAATCAACGCTTGCTCTTGCCATATCCTCGGGAAAGTAATACATATCAAAGCAGGCGGAAATACCGCTTGTTAAATATTCAAGAAATGCAAGTTTTGAAAGGTGATAAATGTCCTCGCCTGTAAGCTTGGCTTCCATAGGAAAAATCATATCATAAAGCCATGGCTGAAGCGGCAGATCATCCGCAAGGCTTCGTGCAAAGGTCATGGCTGAATGCGTGTGCGCATTTTTGAAGGACGGCATAAGCAGATTTCCGTTCAGATTAATCTCTCTGTCTGCTTTTTTATCAAAATGCCTGCCGACATAAGCAATTTTTGAGCCGTCTATCCAGACCTCATCATCCGTTATTTCTGTTCCGTTTTTGAAGGTTAAAACCTTTCCGTTGTAAAATCTTATCATTTAAGTAACTCCTTAAGTGTCTTACTGAATGGGGGATATGCAATTCCCTTATCTGTGATAATTGCTGTAATCAAGCTGTTGTCCGTAACATCAAAGGCAGGGTTAAAACATCTCGTTTCGGGCAGGGCGGTTGGTTTTTCGAAAAACATGGATTTGATTTCGTCGGCTTCACGCTCCTCAATTACAATATCATCGCCTGCAGGTGTGCTGAAATCAACCGTGGAATAAGGGCCTAAAACATAAAACGGGATTCCGTAATGCTTTGCAAGAATGGCAACACCGCTTGTGCCGATTTTATTGGCAGTATCGCCATTTGCTGCTACTCTGTCACATCCGACAAGAACGGCGTTTATCAGTCCTTTTTTCATAACAAGGCTTGCCATATTATCGCAAATCAGCGTAACATCAATGCCTGCTTTTTCAAGCTCATAGGAGGTAAGCCTTGCGCCTTGAAGCAGGGGTCTTGTTTCATCGCTGTAAACATGAAAATGATATCCCTTTTCTTTCCCTAAAATAAGCGGTCCAAGTCCGGTTCCGTATTTTGAGGTTGCAAGCTCACCTGCATTGCAGTGGGTTAAAATGCCGTCGCCGTTCTTTAAAAGAGATAAGCCGTATTCGCTTATTTTGCGGCACATTTCAATATCCTCATTATGTATGGAAACAGCTTCGTCAATAGGGCTTTTGCCGTTGTTGAAAGCATTTACAATCCGTGCCGTAGCCCAGGAAAGATTCACTGCGGTAGGACGTGCACTGTCTAAATATTCCTTTGCCTTTTCAATATTATTTCCGTGGAAAAGTGCAAGTGAATACCCCGCAAATATCCCTATGGCAGGGGCTCCTCTTACCTGAAGCAGCTTTATGGCATTAAAGCAGTCCTCAACGCTTTTCATTTCTATGTACTTTTCTTCATTGGGCAATAGCGTCTGATCCAATATAAATAAACGCTTTCCGTCAAATTTAATGTTTTCCATATCAATATCTTTCTGTAAGGTTTTATACTTAAATTATATATTTTTTTGTATTTCAAATCAACAGATTTATTTCTTCAGTAAGCTGATTTAAAAATTTTTCCGATGCTTTTGAAAAAATCTGATGCTTTTTCCATATCAGATGCATATCTGCCGTAACAGTGGGCTTAAACGGAACAAATTTTAAATTTGTATTCTCTGTGTTAATAATCTTATCCAGTGTAATTGCATATCCAAAGCCTTCATCAACCATCAGGGAAGCATTAAAAATCAGATTGTGTGTTGCTACGATATTTAATTTGTTGTAATTTTTGCCGAACAGCTCCGTAATTTCCTGCTTTTGGTGCACCTGTCTGGAAACAATAAGCGGTTTGTTGTATAAATCTTCGGGCAAAATATATTCTCTGTCTGCAAGCTCACTGTCTTTTCTCATAAGAACACCCCAAATGTCCTTGGGCGGAAGCGTGATGCACGCATATCTGGTTTTGTCTATGTCACCGAAAACAAGTGCGAAATCAATAATCCCTTTATCCAAATTATAAAGCACATCAATTACATCTCCGCTTGAAATATGATAATGAATATCGGGATGCTCTTTTTTGATTTTATCTGCAATTTTTAAAAGCCAGCGAAAGCCGTCCGTTTCACCTGCCCCAATATAAATATCGCCCGAAATTGTATCATCTGCCTGTTCAAGCTCTTTTTCCGTTTTGCTTACCAGATCTATTATTTCCTCTGCTCTTTTCCGAAGCAGCAGCCCCTCCTGCGTAAGTGTAATTTTCCTGTTTCCTCTTATGAACAGCTTTTTGCCGATTTCCGCTTCTAAATCCATAAGCTGTTTTGAAAGGGTGGGCTGCGTGATGTGCAGAAATTCAGAGGCTCTTGTTATGTTTTCCTCTCTTGCAACAGCTAAAAAATATTTTAAAACTCTCAGCTCCATAAAGTTATCTCCTTTTATAGCTTATTTTCATTATATTGATTTTAAATATTCCCGTCAACTATAATTAACTATTCACTATAAGTATTTGTTATTTCGGATAACTGCATTTATAATGTTATTTAAGGAATCTTAAGCTTCTGCATTTATAAAGCATGGTGGGGAACGGATAATGAAAAAATGTATTCCGATATGCCGACAAATAGTATTAATGTTTCTGCAATCAACAGCGGCGATATAATGCTTTACCAAAGCGATTGTGTTGTATTGTTTTATAAAAGCTTTTCAACAACGTACAGTTATACAAAAATTGGTTATGTTGAAAATCCGTCAGGGCTTGCAGATGCAGCAGGAAAAGATAATATTACAATTTCATTTTATAAATAACGGAGGATTTAATATGGAAGCAAAGCTTAATTTAGCAAACGAATGGGATAAAACCTTTCCCGAAAGCAAAAAGGTTCGTCACAGAAAGGTAACCTTTCATAACCGCTACGGCATTACGCTTGCAGCAGATTTATATGAGCCGGTTCAGGCAGACGGCAGGCTGCCGGCAATAGCTGTAAGCGGTCCGTTCGGTGCTGTAAAGGAGCAGTCGTCGGGGCTTTATGCACAGGCAATGGCCGAAAGGGGATTTTTAACCATTGCTTTTGATCCTTCCTTTACGGGTGAAAGCGGAGGCGAGCCGAGATATATGGCTTCTCCCGATATAAATACCGAGGATTTTCAGGCGGCTGTTGATTTTCTTTCCGTTCAGGATAATGTTGATGAAGAAAAAATCGGAATTATAGGTATATGCGGCTGGGGAGGCATGGCGCTGAATGCCGCTGCCCTTGATACACGAATCAAAGCAACCGTAACATCAACGATGTATGATATGAGCCGCGTAAATGCAAACGGCTATTTTGATGAAGAGGATAGCGAAAGTGTCCGCTATGAAAAGAAAAAAGCGTTGAATACACAAAGAATAAAGGAATACAAAGATGGAAATTATGTTCGCAGCGGCGGAGTGGTTGATCCGCTGCCTGAGGATGCACCGTTCTTTGTTAAAGACTATTATGATTATTATAAAACCGGCAGAGGTTATCACGAACGCTCTCTGAATTCAAACGATGGCTGGAATGTAACGGGCTGCATGTCCTTTATGAATATGCCGATTTTGAAGTACAGCAATGAAATCCGCAGTGCCGTATTGATGCTTCACGGTGACAAGGCACATTCCTGCTATTTCAGCAAGGATGCTTATAAAAATATGATAATGCATAGTGCTTATAAAGACAATAAAGAACTTATGATTATCCCTGAGGCAGTGCATACGGATTTGTATGATAAAACAGATGTGATTCCGTTTGATAAAATAGCGGAATTCTTAAAAAAGAATATGTAAATCATAAAACCCCGGTTGAACCGGGGTTTTTGTCTTGGCCGAAAAAGGATGCCATTGCTTTTAATATTCAATTTCTCCTTTATAAACAAGGTTGCAGTCGCCCGTAAGGGTAATGCCTTTATCAGTGTAATTAACGATTAAATCACCGCCTCGAAGCTTAACTGTAATGTCCTCGCCCTTATTGCAATATCCGTTTGCAACTGTCGCAGCAACAGCTGCGCAAGCGCCTGTTCCGCAGGCAGGTGTTTCGCCGTTTCCTCTTTCCCATACACGCATTTTAAGGGTTCGGCTATTGACAATTCTAACGAATTCCGTATTGATTCTTTCAGGGAAAAGCCTGCTTGTTTCAAACTGCGGTCCAACTGCTTCAATGTCAATTTTATCCACATTGTCCACAAATACAACGCAGTGCGGATTGCCAACCGAAACGCAGGTGATATTATAATCCTTTCCGCCGAAAACAGCCTTTCGGTTTATAATGCTTTCACCCTCAAGTGAAACCGGAATAAGGCTTGGCTTAAATTCAGCCTTGCCCATATCAACAGTAACAGAGGATACTTGTCCGTTTCTTGTAAACAGCTTAAGCTCTTTAATTCCGCTTGCTGTTTCAATTTTCATATTCTCTTTTTTAACAAGCTCATTGTCATAAAGAAACTTACCAAGGCAGCGGATGGAATTTCCTGCCATTTTGCCCTCAGAGCCGTCTATGTTGAAAATGCGCATTTTTGCGTCGGCAGTTTCCGATTCCTCAATCAAAACAATTCCGTCGCCGCCGATACCCTTGTGCCTGTCTGAAAATTCTATGGCAAAGCTTTCGGGGCAGGTAATAATTCCGCATTGATTGTTAAAGAAAATATAATCATCGCCTGTGCCGTGCATTTTGCTGAATTTCAGAATGCCTTTTTTGTCACGCATATTGTTGATATCCACAAGCTCAGTATTAAGCTGATTGTATCTGCTTGCAATGATATCTGCCAGTGCATTTGCGGTATCAAGTGAGGTAAGTGTGGCTATTCCAAGCTGATTTGCTCTGTTAAAGAGCTTGATGTAATCGGCAATGCTTTTCTTATCGCTCTTGCCTGTATAAACAATATAATCAAGCTTTCCGCTCTCAATAAGCTCCATAATGGAGTTGTCCTCATAAAGCTTATTTACTGTTTGTACATCAATTCCAAGGCTTTCAATTGCCTTTGCCGTTTCGGGAGTAGCCCATATCTGCACGCCGATATCATCCAGCTTTTTCGCAAGGGAAACAATCTCAAATCTGTCCTGCTTTGTAACGGTAATAAGCACACCGTGCTTTTCTCTTTTGTGGAAATCAACCTTAAAGCCTGCTGAAACCAGTCCTTTGAAAAGAGCTTCATTCAGGTTCTTTCCAACGCCCAATACTTCGCCTGTAGATTTCATTTCGGGTCCAAGCTGACTGTTCACATCATTCAGCTTTTCAAAGCTGAAAACAGGCACTTTAACGGCGTAATACGGCGGTGTTCTGTATAATCCTGTTCCGAAGCCAAGCTCCGTAAGCTTGGCTCCAACCATTATTTTTGTTGCAAGCTCAACCATAGGCACGCCTGTTACCTTGCTGATATAAGGAATTGTTCTGGATGCCCTTGGATTAACCTCAATAACATAAAGCTCATTCTGATAAATAAGATACTGAATGTTTATTAATCCCTTGGTCTTAAGTGAAAGTGCAAGCTTTTCCGATACATCGCAGATTTTTTCAAGCATTTTATCCTGTAAATTGTATGGAGGGTAAACAGCAATGGAATCGCCGCTGTGAACGCCTGCACGTTCAATATGCTCCATAATTCCGGGAATCAGAACATCATTTCCGTCTGAAATACAGTCTACCTCAAGCTCTGTTCCCATCATATACTTGTCTACAAGCACGGGATTTTCGATGCCCTGGGCAAGTATAATCTGCATATATTGCTTAACATCATCGTCTGTGTAAGCAATTGTCATATTCTGTCCGCCGATAACATAGCTTGGGCGCAGCAGAACAGGATAGCCAAGCTTGCCAGCAGCCTGCAGTGCTTCTTCAAGGCTCATAACAGAGGTACCCTTTGGTCTGAATATATTAAAGCTTTCAAGAAGGGCATCAAATCTTTCTCTGTCCTCGGCAATATCAATGCTTTCGGCAGATGTGCCCAATATATTGATGTTGTTTTCATCAAGAAATTTTGTAAGCTTAATTGCTGTCTGTCCGCCGAAGGCTACAACAACGCCGATTGGATTTTCAACCTTGATAATGTTCATAACATCTTCCGGTGTAAGCGGCTCAAAATAAAGCCTGTCACCTGTATCAAAATCCGTTGAAACCGTTTCGGGATTGTTGTTAACAAGAATTACCTCGTAGCCAAGTTCTTTTAATGTCCATACACAGTGAACGGATGAATAATCAAATTCAATGCCCTGTCCGATTCGGATAGGGCCTGAGCCCAAAACAATAATCCGCTTTTTTTCCTCATTTCTTTCCAGTGCTCTGCTTTCGCACACTGTATCGAAGGTAGAATAAAAGTAGGGCGTTTCTGCTGCAAATTCAGCACCGCAGGTGTCAACCATTTTGTAAACGGCATCTCTGTGAAAGGCAAGCGAACCGCCGCTGAGCCTTTCAAGCGCCTGATCCGTGTAACCAAGCTTTTTGCCGTAAATATACTGCTCCTTGCTTATGGGGCTGTTTTCAATCTGTATTTCATAATCGGCAAGATTTTTAAGCTTGTATAAAAACCACTCGTCAATCATTGTGATTTCGTGGATTTCCTCGGGTGTTATGCCGCTTTTTAATGCTTTGAACACGCTGAAAAGCCGTAAATCATCCTGAGTTTTAAGAAGCTTAGAGATGTCCTTTCCGTCAAGCGCCTTGTTGTTAAGCGTATCCAGCCCGATTTCGGCACCGCGAACAGCCTTCATGATTGCCATTTCAAAGGAGGGGGCAATGCTCATAACTTCGCCTGTTGCCTTCATCTGGGTGCCGAGCATTCTTGATGCGTTAACAAATTTGTCAAACGGCCACTTTGGGAATTTAACAACAACATAATCAAGCGCAGGCTCAAAGCAGGCACAGGTTTTTCCTGTTACATCATTTCGGATTTCATCCAGCGTGTAGCCAAGTGCAATTTTTGTTGTAACCTTGGCAATCGGGTAGCCCGTTGCCTTTGAAGCAAGCGCAGATGAACGGGAAACACGTGGGTTAACCTCAATAACGCTGTATTCAAAGCTTTCGGGATTAAGTGCAAACTGGCAGTTGCAGCCGCCCTCAATTCCAAGCTCGGTAATAATATCAAGAGAAGCAGAACGAAGCATCTGATACTCCTTGTCTGCAAGTGTAACGGCAGGGGCAATAACAATGCTGTCGCCCGTATGCACGCCGACAGGGTCAAAGTTTTCCATTGAGCATACAGCGATAACATTTCCAACGCTGTCACGCATAACCTCAAACTCAATTTCCTTCCAGCCTGCAATATATTTTTCAACAAGCACCTGCGTAATAGGGGAAAGCATTAAACCATGCTTGGCAACCTCTTCAAGCTCTTTTTCATTGTGAGCAACGCCGCCGCCTGCGCCGCCCAAAGTAAACGCAGGACGTATGATAACGGGATATCCGATTTCATTTGCAATTTCTTTTGAACGTTCAAGGTCATTTGCTATATCACTCGGAACAACAGGCTGGTTAAGCTTAACCATTGTATCTCTGAACAACTGTCTGTCCTCGGCCTTATCAATGGCTTCGGCATCGGTTCCAAGCAGGCGAACGCCCATTTTTTCAAGGTATCCGTCCTTTGCAAGCTGCATGGAAATGGTTAATCCGGTCTGGCCGCCCAAGCCGCCTAAAATACTGTCCGGCTTTTCAATTTCAATGATTCTTTTTACAGTCTCAACCGTAAGCGGTTCAAGATAAATGTGGTCAGCCAGTGCCTTGTCTGTCATAATCGTAGCAGGGTTTGAATTGATAAGAACAACCTCAATGCCCTCGTCCTTAAGCACACGGCAGGCCTGTGCACCTGCATAGTCGAACTCGGCAGCCTGTCCTATAACAATAGGACCTGAGCCTATAACCAGCACCTTTTTAATATCCTTATTAAGAGGCATTATGCTTTACCTCCCATCATATTTATAAATTTATCGAATAAAAATCTTGTATCGTGCGGACCGCTGCAGGCTTCGGGATGAAACTGAACGGAAAATGCCTTCTTTTCAGGGTAATCAATGCCCTCGTTTGTTCCGTCATTTGCATTTATATAACTTATAACGCCGCCGCATTTTTCAATATCATCATTTAAAACGGCATAGCCGTGGTTTTGCGAGGAAATATAAGTTCTGCCTGTTTCAACATTTTTAACCGGCTGGTTAACACCTCTATGTCCGTATTTCAGCTTAGAGGTTTTCGCTCCCATGGCAAGTGCTAAAAGCTGATGACCAAGGCAGATGCCGAAAATCGGCTTTTTACCGATAAGTCTTTTCAGCTCTTCAATACACTCTGTGTTTTCGCTTGGGTCTCCGGGTCCGTTTGAAAGCATAATGCCGTCGGGATTCAGATTTAATATATCGTTTGCCTTTGTGTTGTAGGGAACAACTGCTACATTGCAGCCCCTTTTTGCAAGCTCGTTTGCAATGTTGTCCTTTTTGCCGTAATCAAGAAGAACAACGTTGTATTCGTGCTCCTCACTTGGTACAAGAGTAGGTTTTTCAACAGATGTTGCTTCAACTGCATTTTTAACGGAGTATTCTTTCAGCTTATCATAGTCAACATAATTCGGGTTAGAACAGATTTTTGCGTTCATAACACCGCTTTCTCTGATTATTTTTGTGATTTCTCTTGTATCAACATCATAAACACCGATAATATTATTATCCTTAAGATATTCATCAAGTGTTTTTGCGCATCTGAAATTTGACGGATTATCGCATTTCTCTCTTACAATGTATGCGGAAACATAAGATTTTCCGCTCTCTTTGTCCTCATCTATAAAGCCGTAATTTCCAATCAGCGGAAATGTCTGAAGAACAATTTGTCCGTAATAGCTTGGATCGGTAAGGGTTTCAATATAGCCGCACATGCCTGTTGTAAAAACAAGCTCGCCCTCAATATTTCCGCCTGCACCAAAGCGTTTGCCTTCAAAAATATGCCCGTCTGCAAGGCATATATATACTTTTTCGTTATCCATTTATATCATCCTAATAACTTAACTAAAACTGCTTTCTGGGCGTGAAGTCTGTTTTCAGCTTCATCAAAGATTTCATCAGCATGTTCTTCAAATACTTTAGCGGTAATTTCCTCTTCCCTGTGCGCAGGCAGGCAGTGAAGCACCATTGCATCCTTGTGTGCAGCAGCCATAACCTCGTCATTAATCTGGAATTCCTTAAAGATTTTTTCACGCTCTGCCTTTTCCTCTTCCTGTCCCATAGAAGCCCATACATCTGTATAAAGAATATCAGCATCTTTTGCACACGCAGGAATGTCTGATGAACAGGTAAAGGTTCCGTTTTCCTCAGCCCATTTCATAATATCAGCATCCGGCTTATATTCATCCGGGCAGGCAACAGCACATTCCATACCCATTTTGATTGCACCCACAATAAGGCTGTTTGCCATATTGTTTCCGTCGCCGATAAAGCATAATTTAAGTCCGTCAAAGGAATTCTTGTGTTCACGGATTGTCATAAGATCTGCAAGTACCTGGCAGGGGTGGCAGTAATCTGTAAGTCCGTTAATAATCGGAATAGAGCCGTATTCCGCTAAATCCTCAACCTCTTTCTGTGCAAAGGTTCTGATCATAATTCCGTCAAGATAGCGTGAAAGAACTCTTGCTGTGTCCTCAACAGGTTCGCCTCTGCCTATCTGTAAATCTCTGTTGGAAAGGAATAATGCCTGGCCGCCCAACTGATACATTCCCGTTTCAAAGGAAACCCTTGTTCTTGTTGAGCTTTTCTGGAAAATCATGCCAAGTGTTTTTCCCTTTAAAAGGTGATGCTCAATGCCGTGTTTTGTTTCGTATTTAAGCTGATCTGCAAGATTTAGAATATCCAGAATATCGTGTGTGCTTAAATCCTGTAACTTTAATAAATGCTTCATTTTTCAATTACCTCTTTCAGTATATTTAATCCTTTATCAATTTCCTTATAGCTTATGTTCAGTGCAGGCAGAAGACGGATTTTTGTTTTTGCTGTCAGCACTAAAAGTCCTTTTTCAAGGCAGGCATTTACAACCTCCTTAGCATCCTTTTCGGTTTCAATACCAAGCATTAAGCCCATACCGCTGATACCTTTAACACCTTTAATACTATTTAAAAACTTGATTATGTATTTGCTCTTTTCCGAAACGCTCTTCAAAAATTCATCATCAATTCTTTTAACAATGCTTACTGCGCCTGCTGCTGCAACAGGGTTGCCGCCAAAGGTAGAACCGTGCGAGCCGGCAGTAATATGGCTTTCCACCTTTTCTCCGAATAAAACAGCACCCATCGGCAGTCCGCCTGCAATGCCTTTTGCCGTGCTTACAATATCGGGTTCAATGCCGAAGTTCATATAAGCAAAATATTTTCCCGTTCTGCCGTTTCCTGTCTGAACCTCGTCAACAACCATAAGAATGTCTTTTTCCTTGGCAATGCATTCGATTTCTTTAACAAAGCTTTCATTCAGATTCAACACACCGCCTTCACCCTGAACGCATTCAAACATAATTGCGCAAACATCATCAGTTGCCATTTCTCTCAGTGCATCAGTGTTGTTGGCAGGGCAGTATTTAAAGCCCTCTGTAAACGGAGCAAAGCTTGTGTGAAAGCTTTCCTGTCCTGTGGCGGCAAGGGTAGTTATTGTTCTTCCGTGAAAGGAATTAACAAGTGTAATAATTGTGCTTCGTCCCTCACCGTATTTGTCAAAGCTGTATTTTCTGGCGTATTTTATGGCACCCTCGTTTGCCTCAGCGCCGCTGTTTGAGAAAAACACCTTTTTCATTCCTGTTTTCTCGCAAAGAAGCTTTGCAAGCTCTGCACACGGAGCAGTGTAGTAAAGATTGGAGGTGTGCTGCAGCTTGTCAAGCTGGCTTATAACAGCCGTTTTCCATTCCTCATCCGCAATTCCGAATGCCGTAACGCCGATGCCGGAACCGAAATCAATATATTCTTTTCCGTTTTCATCATAAAGCGTTGATCCCTTTCCGTTGGTCAGCGCAACATTAAATCTGCCATAGGTTGGGGCAATATATTCTTTATCCATTTCTTTTATATTCATTTTTTATCACCTGCTTCTGAACATTGTTCCCATACCCTCGTCAGTAAGAAGCTCCATAAGAATGGAGTGGGGAACTCTGCCGTCAATTATAAATGCTTTTTTTACACCCTCACGGAGCGCGCTTGTCATGGAATCAATTTTCGGAATCATACCGCCGCTGATAACACCGTCTGCAATAAGTGCAGGCACGTCGGAAATGTAAACTCTGTGAATAAGCGTGCTTTCATCATCCTTATCTCTTAAAAGGCCAACAACATCTGTCATTGAAACAAGGGTTTCTGCCTTTAATGCACCTGCAACAGCCGAAGCCACGGTATCTGCGTTGATGTTGTAGCAGTTTCCGCTTTCGTCATATCCGATTGTTGATATAACAGGAATGAAGCTGTTTGCAAGCACCTCATTAACTACATCCATATTCATTTCGGTAATTTCGCCTACATAGCCGTGTTTGTCATCAAGCGGTCTGCATTTTATCATATTGCCGTCCATACCCGAAAGTCCGATGGCATGACCGCCGAGGTTTCCAATCTGGCAAACCAGATCCTTGTTTACCTTGCCTGCAAGCACCATCTGAACAACATTCGCCGTTTTCTTGGTGGTAACCCTGAGTCCGTCAACAAATTCGCTTTTAATCTGCATTGCATCAAGTGCTTTGTTGATTTCGGGACCGCCGCCGTGAACAAGAACAACCTTGATACCTACTGTTGAAAGAAGCACTAAGTCATGCATAACGGCTTCCTTAAGCTCTTCGTTTATCATAGCGTTTCCGCCGTATTTTACAACAATGATTTTCTTTCTGTATGCCTGAATGTGCGGCAAAGCGTGTGCAATAACATCCGCCTTCATTGCATTCGTAATATCCATTTTGTATCTCCTTATGTTTTCCTGTGTTTGCCTTTTTTTTGAAAAGGGAATTGCCTTCGGTGCATCAGCTTCTGTAGTCGCCGTTAATTTTTACATAATCATATGTTAAATCGCAGCCGTAGGCTGTTATGCCGTATTTGCCCGCATTCAGATTAACTTTAATCGTAACCTCATCATCCAGCAGGATCTCCTTTGCTTTTTCTTCGCTGAATTCTATAACATATCCGCCTTTGCATACATCAATACTGCCTTTTGATGATACATAGGATACGTCTATTTTTAACGGATCAATTTCAATATCCGCATAGCCGATGGCGCCGAGTATTCTTCCGCAGTTTGCATCAGCACCGAACATTGCTGTTTTTACAAGAGGGGAGCAGATAACAGATTTTGCACAAGTGACAGCAGTTGCTTCGTCCTTTGCACCGTTTACCTCACACATTACAAGCTTGGTTGCCCCTTCACCGTCTTTTGCAAGCATCCTTGTAAGATTTGCCATAACCTCATAAAGTGCGGCTTTGAATGTTTCGTATTCTTCTCCCGGGCAGTCAATTATTTTGTTCTCAGCCATTCCGTTTGCCATAAGGCACACCATATCGTTTGTTGATGTGTCTCCGTCAACCGAAAGGCAGTTGTAAGTAACTTGTACTACATCTGAAAGTGCCTTTTGTAAAAGTGCATAGCTGATTGCACAGTCTGTTGTAATAAAATTAAGTGTAGTGGCCATGTTCGGGTGTATCATACCCGAGCCCTTGGCCATACCGCCAAGATGGCATATTCTGCCGCCAATTTCAAATTCTACAGCGTATTCTTTCATTACTGTATCGGTTGTCATAATGGCAGATGCGGCCTCTTTATTGCCGTTATAATCCAACTTTTCTGCAAGTATAGGAACAGCCTTTTCAACCGGCTCAATCGGAAGTACAAGGCCGATTACACCTGTGCTTGCAACAACCACCTGTTCCTTTGGTATGTTAAGCTCGTTTGCAGTAAGTTCGCACATTTTTTCCGCTTTTTCTATTCCGTCTGCATTGCAGGTATTCGCATTTTTGGAGTTTGCAATAACAGCAATCGCTTTATTGCCGCTTTTTTCAAGGTTTGCCTTTGTAACGGTAATCGGTGCGCCCTTAACCTTGTTTTGTGTATAAACTGCTGCCGTTGTGCATACCATGTCGCTTTTCAGCATACATATATCATTTTTATGCGGTTTATCCGGATTTTGGTTATCTATACTCGGCATTTTTATTCCGCAGTAAATGCCGCTTGCTTTAAATCCTTTTGCGGCACATACGCCGCCGTTAATTGTTTTCATAGTATCTATTCTCCTATAACTAAAGATTTATATTCGTCAATACCAAGGCTTAAATTCATACACTGAATTGCCGCACCGGATGCGCCCTTGCCAAGGTTGTCAAATCTTGAGGTAATAACAATTCTGTCATCATTTCCGTTAACCTCAATTTCCATATCATCTCTGCCGTAAAAATTGTTTGCACCAATCATATTTTCCGTAAAGCCAACAGGGCGAACCTTAACCGCCTTTTTGCCCTCATAATGCTCTGCAAGAATGTTTCTTACATCCTTTAATGAATATTTCTTATTCATCATATTTGTAAAAAGGGGAACGCTTACAACCATTCCGCATTTATAATCGCAGATCATCGGTGAAAAAATGGGTGCTTCGGTCAATCCGCTTACAGCAATCATTTCTTTAAGATGCTTGTGGCTCTGTGTTAATGCATATTGCCTTGGGCTGTCAAGCTCGGTATCCCTGTCGGGGTCTTCGTATTGCGCAATTGCCTTGTTGCCGGCGCCGCTGTATCCCGAAACAGCAAAGCAGGTAAGGGGATAGTCGGCAGGGATAACACCGTTTGCAACAAGCGGAGCAACTATTGCGTTAAAGCCGCTTGCGTAGCATCCCGGGTTTGCAATCAGCTGATTTGTCTCAATTCGTCGCTTAAACGCCTCTGATAACTCGGGAAAGCCGTAGGCCCAGTTTGGATTTGTTCTGTGAGCCGTTGAAGCGTCAATTATTT
This sequence comes from Ruminococcaceae bacterium UBA3323, assembly GCA_002361935.1. GTDB lineage: Bacteria > Bacillota > Clostridia > Oscillospirales > Acutalibacteraceae > Eubacterium_R. Next base: position 39,675 of record DESD01000063.1, read on the forward strand.
TTGTTTTTATATTATTCCTATCTAAAAGCGAAACGGCCTCAACTGCCGCATCATCGGGAAGGCAAAGAAAGGTAATGTCCGAATAATTTATAAATTTTCTGATTTCATCTTTATCTTTTCTTTTGTCCTCGTCAATTACAAGAAGCTCTATATCATCTCTTTTAAGCAGGCGGTCTTTTATTCTTAAGCCCGTTGTTCCTGCCTGTCCGTCAATGAATACTTTTGTCATTTTTATACATAAACTCCTGATTAAAATTATTATTTTAATCTATTATACACTTGCTTAATGCATTGTCAATAGAAAAGCAGGAAAATTTTATAAATATGCATAAAAATGAATAAATATGCAATATCTCTTTATGCATTTTATGCACTTTATAGCCTATACAGTCAGGGATAAAATTTTCTCTGTCTATTTTTATGTGTTGACACCGCAAGAACATTTGTTTAATATGAAAGCTTGTCCCTTAATTCGGTGCGTGAAGGAGATGTTTAGAATAACAGAGAGTATTATAATTGCCATCATTGCTATGATTGGCACCTGCGCAGGCTCGTTCGGTGGAATTATAACTGCTTCCAAGCTGACGAATTTCAGATTGGAAAAGCTTGAAGCAAAGGTTGATAAGCACAATAACTTTGCCGAAAGAATGCCTGTTGTGGAAGAGAAAATCAAGGTTTTAAATCACAGAATAGAGGATTTAGAAAAGGAGAATTGATATGAAAAAATTTACAAAAGAAACAGCAAAAAGAGCAGTAAGAACATTCGGGCAGGCCGCTGTCGGTTACATAGTAGCAAATCTTGCCTTTGTGGATTTTTCAAGCGGTAAGGAGGTTGCAAAGTCTGCGTTAATCGGACTTTGCATGTCTGCTCTTGCGGCAGGTTTGTCCGCAGTTATGAATTTACAGAAGAAAGAGGAGGCGTAATTATGTATCGTTCACCATTTAAAGCATCTTCTACACAGACTACCGCTTTCAAGAAAAAGGGAAGCTGGGCGGCAGGCTATCACACAGGCGTTGACCGTGTTTCTTCAAATACCGCTCTCGTTTCACCTGCTGACGGAACAGTGCAGAGGAATGAATATAACGCAAGCTACGGCAATATGATGATTATCACCACTACTGACGGCAAATCCATTCTTATGGCACATATGAAAGAAAAAAGCAAGCTGAAGGTCGGCAGTGCTGTCAAAATGGGAGATGCTATCGGCATAATGGGTAACACGGGAAACAGCTTCGGTGCACATCTTCATATCGAAGTACAGAATTCAAAGACTTGGGCATACAACAAAAATCTGCTTGCTCCAAACAGTTATATTGACTGGAAGGATACAACAAGCAAAGGCTCAGCATCAAAAAATCCATTTAAAATCGGTGATGTAGTAACCTTAACAACCAATGTAAACGTAAGAACGGGTGCAGGCACGAGCTATGTACAGAAGAAAGTATCACAGCTTACCAAGGACGGCCAAAAGAATGCCACTTCAAAGTTGCCCTTTGCCAAGGCTACGCTTAAAACAGGCACAAAGGTGACCATTCAATCCATAAAAACAGTAAGTTCCGATATCTGGGCACAAATTCCTTCCGGGTGGATTTGTTTGAGGTATAACGGAAAAAGCTATGTAAAATAATAAAAAACCCTATTCTGTACGAATAGGGTTTAACTATATCAAAAATAAAAAGCCCCGTACCGCATAAACACTGGGCTTTCAGGGCTTTTTGTGCTGGAGCTGATAACCGGACTTGAACCGGTGACCTCATCCTTACCAAGGATGTGCTCTACCACCTGAGCCATATCAGCAAAAAAATGGCGACCCGGAACGGACTTGAACCGTCGACCTCCTGCGTGACAGGCAGGCGTTCTAACCAGCTGAACTACCGGGCCGTTTGCTTGCAAGTGGTATTATACAAAACAGTTGCCTCAATGTCAAGCAAAATTAAAAAAAATTGTAAAAAAACCTCGGCAAGAGCCGAGGTTTTAACAATAAACAATATAGCATTGCAGAAATTTAAACAATACCCTGAGCCATCATGGCATCTGCAACCTTAAGGAAGCCTGCGATGTTGGCACCTGCAACAAGGTTGCCCTCCATGCCGTATTTCTTTGCAGCCTCACAGCTGTTCTTGTAAATGTTTTCCATAATTTTCTTAAGTCTTTTATCAACTTTCTCAAACTTCCAACTGTATCTTGAGCTGTTCTGGCACATTTCAAGAGCAGATGTGGCAACACCGCCTGCGTTTGTTGCCTTTGCAGGACCAAAGAGTACACCGTTGTTATGGAACTCTGTGATAGCTTCAGGTGTTGACGGCATATTAGCACCCTCGCAAACTGCAATTACACCGTTTGCAATAAGAGCCTTTGCAGCATCTCCGTCAAGCTCATTCTGTGTTGCACAGGGAAGAGCAATGTCGCACTTAACATTCCATACGCCATTGCAGCCTTCGTGATATTCAGCCTCCGGATGTGTAGAAACATATTCGGAAATTCTTTTTCTCTGAACCTCTTTAAGCTGTTTGATAAGGTCAAGATCAATGCCGTTTCGGTCAACAATATAGCCGTTTGAATCGCTCATTGTAATAACCGTGGCGCCAAGCTGTGTTGCCTTTTCGCAAGCATAGATTGCAACGTTGCCTGAGCCGGAAATAGCAACGGTTTTTCCTTCAAATGATGAATCATGGTCATTAAGCATAGCCTCTGTATAATAGCAAAGTCCGTAACCGGTAGCCTCAGTTCTTACAAGTGAGCCGCCGTAATTCAGGCCTTTGCCTGTCAGCACGCCTACATTTTCATTTCTGAGTCTTTTGTACTGGCCGAAAAGATAGCCGATTTCACGGCCGCCAACGCCGATATCACCTGCAGGAACGTCAGTATCTGCACCGATATGCTTTGAAAGCTCTGTCATAAAGCTCTGGCAGAAGCGCATAACTTCCATATCGCTCTTGCCCTTAGGGTCAAAATCAGCTCCGCCTTTGCCGCCGCCGATAGGAAGACCTGTTAAGCTGTTCTTAAAAATCTGCTCAAAGCCAAGGAATTTGATGATTCCTTCATAAACAGACGGATGGAAGCGAAGTCCGCCCTTATATGGGCCGATTGCACTGTTGAACTGAATTCTGTAACCTCTGTTGATCTGAACCTTACCGTTATCATCAACCCAAGGTACTCTGAATTTGATGATTCTTTCCGGTTCTACGATGCTTTCAAATACACCTCTTTCAATGTATTCGGGGTGAGCTTCCGCAACGCCCACAAGAGATTCAAGCACTTCAAAAACTGCCTGGTGGAATTCAGGCTCGTTAGGGTTGCGCTTTACAACTCTTTCATAAAGACCGGCAAGATATTCGTTGTTAATTGCCATTTTCTTGTCCCTCTTTCAATTGAATTTGATTATGTTTCAAATCACTGTTAATATTTTAGCAGACTAAAGTTTTGTTGACAATTAACAAAATTATAGAAATATTTTTGTGCAAAAGAAAAAAAACTATATAAAATCAATATAAAATTGGAAATATTTTGAGAGTAGCTGTTCACACTTTTTGTTCTGTGCTTAAACATTATGAAATTTTTGTAAAATAATTTGTTGAAAGATTGCTTTTATTATAGTATAATGAAAAAAACATAAAACCATTAATAAAAATTGAAAGGGGAAGTTTTATGAAACTTACTAAAGGTGCTTCCGAAGCTACTCAAAAATATATGGTAGACGGAATACGCTATGTTTGCGAAAATTTTAAGGAGCGTGCTCCGGGTACAAGCAGTGAAAGAAAGGCACAGAAATATCTTGCCGGGGAGCTTGAAAAATGGTCGGATAAGGTTGAAATGGAAGATTTTGATCTGCATCCCGGTGCATTTATGGGATGGATTCCTGTTGCCGGTGTAATTGGTATTATATCCGTAATCTTTTTCTGGCTTACATACAAGAATGTTGTTTCGGGCAGTGTTCTTGCCATTATAGCAACTGTTTTTGTTCTTCTTGCTCTTGCCTGCCTTGTTATTGAATTTCTTATGTATCGTGAATTTGTTGATTTTCTTTTTCCAAAGAAAACTTCAAGAAATGTTATGGCACGCCGTGCTCCGAAGGGTGAGCTTAAAAGAAGAATTATCTTCGGCGGTCATACAGATGCTGCTAATGAATGGACCTATTCTCTTCACGGCGGCTTAAAAAGTCTTGCTCCTGTAATGGGCGGCTCAATCGGCGGTTTGATTGCAATTTCAATTTTTGATGTTGTCTGGGTTATTTATTCGCTTATGGGCGGAGTTTATGAAAGCAAGTTCTGGCTTGTTGCCGGCATTATTCAGCTTATTCTTATCCCTTTCTTTATTGCAATATGTTTCTTTATCAACTGGAAGGTTATTGTTGACGGTGCAAACGATAATCTTACTGCAGATTTTATTGCTATGGGTGTTTTAAAGGAAATGGCAGAAAATGATTTCAGGTTTGAAAACACAGAAGTCTGCGCTCTGCTTGCAGGCTCTGAGGAAGCAGGTCTCAGAGGTTCTGTTGCATATGCTAAAAAGCATAAAGAGGATCTTTCGGATGTTGAAACAATCTTTATTGCTATGGATACAATGCGTGAAGTTGAACAGCTTCAGATTTATACAAACGGCTGCACAGGTACGCAGAAAAACTCAAACGCCGTTGCAGAGGTTATTTATGAAGCCGGTGTAAACTGCGGTATTGAAATGGCTGAAACAGAGCTTTATCCGGGTGCTATTGATGCAGAAGGCTTCAGCCGCTATGGTCTTATGGCTTCCGGCTTCTGCGGTGTAAACCATGACCCGAAAACTTATTATCATACCCGTCTTGATACTCCGGATAATATGAGCGAGGAATGTATTAATCTTTCTCTTGATATCTGTCTTGAAGCAGCACAGCTTTATGATGAAAAGGGCGGAATTGATGCTTTCCGTGAAGCGGGCGCTAAAAGATTTAAAAGAGGACATAATAAATAATACAAAACAGCCGTTTTGTGCAGAAGCGGTAATGAAGTATGAATTAAGCGGTCGGGTATTGTGTTCCGACCGCTTATATGTTATCATTTGCTTAATGATGGTTATAAACAGCGGAGGCGACATAGTCAGATGATAAAACCGAAACGATTAAGCAAGGGTGATAAAATTGCAGTAGTAAGCCTGTCCTGGGGCGGATTAGGGGACGATTGCTTTATCCATAAGCTTCATATTGCCAAAGAGCGTCTGGAAAAAGATTTTGGGTTAAAGGTAATCTGTATGCCTCATGCATTAAAGGGCAGCGGATTTGTGGCTGATCATCCGGAATTAAGGGCTAAGGATTTAATGGATGCCTTTTCCGATCCTTCCGTTTGTGCAATTATCTGTGCTATCGGCGGAGATGATACAATACGATTATTACCTTATATTGATTTTGAAATTATTAAAACTAATCCAAAAATTTTTATGGGCTATTCGGATACCACCATCAATCACTTTATGATGTATAAAGCCGGAGTGGTATCTTTTTACGGTCCGTCAATCATGTGTGAATTCGGCGAGTATGTTAAAATGTTTGATTACACGCAAAAGGCAGTAAAGGACATACTTTTCGGTGAATGGGAGCAATACCGTCTTTTGCCGTCTGATGAATGGACGGATGACTATATTCTCTGGCAGGAAAGTAATATAAACACTCCGCACCATATGAAAAGGGATTCTCGCGGATATGAGGTCATTAACGGAACAGGAGTTGTTCAGGGGCATCTGCTCGGCGGCTGTATAGATGTATTTATGATGGCAATCGGAACTGAAATCTGGCCGGCACTTAGGGAATGGGAAGATGCCGTTCTGTTTTTTGAAACCAGTGAGGATAAACCGTCACCGAGCTTTATTAAATGGGTTCTCAGAAATCTTGCGGCACAGGGAATCCTGCAGATTATTAACGGAATTATTGTAGGTAAGCCGCAAGGTGAAGTATACTATGAAGAATATAAGGCCGCAATTATGCAGGTTGTTGCAGACGAAGAACACTTAAATGATTTGCCTGTATTTTATAATGTCAACTTTGGTCATTCAAAACCTATCGGTATTATTCCTTATGGTATTCAGGCTCAGTTAGACTGCAAAAACAAGACCATTACTTTTTTGGAATGTCCAACAGTTTAGAAGACTTCAAAGTAACAAGGGTACAGTCTGTTCACTGTACCCTTGTTTTGCCGGTTTTTTAAATGCCGTAAGTGAATTTCTGCGGATCTTCAAAAAGCGGAATCAGCGGAGGAATAAAGGTGAATAAAAAGAAAATCCCGGCAATTGCTGTAAACAGAATGATAGAAATAATTTCTCCTGCACGTGAGCCTCTTTTGCTGTTTCGCATAATTTCATAGCTGACTGTAAATGACAGCGCTGTTCCTATAAAAAAGGACAGAATATCAATAAATGTGCTTGTTTTTCCGGTAATTCCGCTGTAGGTGTAGAAGAAGGTTACAATAAACAGCTTTCCGCATAATACACCCTTTATTTTTGATGAAAAATAGTTTTCTTTTCTTCCCAGTAAAAAGTATTCTGTAACAGTCCAGATTAAATACGGAAAAAACAACAGCTTCAGGTGTTCCCATACGCTTTCGTTAACAGGGCAGAAGAGTGCAATGATTTTGTTGTAATTCAGCCATTCATAAAGAAAATGGAAAAGCGTTCCCACAACAGAAACAAAAATAAATCCTGAAATTTCATATTTAAAAAGCTTTTTGCCCATTTTAATCACCGATATTATTTTATGTAGAAAACATAAATTTATATAATTTTAATTTTTGTGTTGACTTTTTTTTGTTATTTTGTTATATTATTAAAGCACCTTGTTGGTGCAACAACTTGACAGTGTGTGTTTAAGTTACAGTTTTGCAGAAGTACTCAAGCTGGTGACGAGGCGCCCCTGCTAAGGGCGTAGGGTGGGTAACCGCCGCGAGAGTTCGAGTCTCTCCTTCTGCGCCAAACAAAAACGGATAAGCTTTGCCTTATCCGTTTTTGTTTTTTTATAATGGAGAGGCTCGAATACGTGGCTCTGAAAATTAAGCCACTGAGGGCGCAAATTTTCAGGAAAAACCTCCAGTGGAGGTTTTGATAGCAAGAGGAGAGTCTCTCCTTCTGCGCCAAATAAAAAAGAGATGAGAACACGTGGCTCCAAATTTTAAAGCCGAAGGCTGCGAAAATTTGGGAGAAAGGTACAGTGTACCTTTCGATAGCAAGAGGAGAATTTCTCCTTCTGCGCCAAAATTAATAAATCTACTAATTAATTTGCCTATTTATTTTTATTATTTTGTATTATAATAACTAAAGGTGATGTGGAAATGAGTAAAAAGAAAAAAATAAGACTTAAGGATATTGTTGCATATGAAAAAACTCAAATGCAGCCATTAATTTTTACAGTGTCATACATATTAACTCCTATTTATTTATGCGTATGCCTCTTGCTTTTGGTCGCTTTTGGTATTTTAATGGAAATTGACGATGAGAAATATTTAGTACAGGGGCTGTTGCTTTTAGGGGCATTTGTTTTGATTACTATTTTGTTCCTTGCAAGTGTACCTTTTATTCGTAAACGAGCAATAGAAACGGAAATTGAGCGATACGATTTCAATATATCTAAAGCTGAAACATTTGATATGTGGGATTTTTCAACGGAGGAATTTTCTTTAAAATTTGATAAAAACGGGATGCATGTAAATGATGAATTGTTTTATTATAATCATTTGAGCAAAACGGTCATAACAGGAAATTATCGTAAAAGGGTAGAAATTTATTTGCAATTTGCTCTTTCTGAGACACAAGTTGTTACTCTTTCTGTAAATCCAACCACACTTAAAATGTTAGAGTTTTTGAAAATCAAATTAGATAACCAGGATGTTTTAGAATATATTATCTCAAACAAACAAGAAGCTTTTAAAGAAATATATAACAAAGGATTTGTTGTTGTCCATCATTAATATTGTTAAATTTAAAAATAGAATGAATTATATAATTAATTAAACATATATACGAACACTTTTGTGTTCGTATTTTTTATGTTCAAAAGAGATTCGAAGATGTGGCTCTGCCAATGAAGTCTACGAAAATAAAATACAAGTTACTATTTTTACATTGTTGCGATAATGTCTTAACAATATATTAAATTTGTATAAATTGTTCTTTTGTATATTTACTTACTGCAATGCATATGGGATAATGATATAAAAGGGTGATTATATGAAAAACAGAAATGAAAAAGGCAGAATATTAAAAGTCCGTCCGTTCAATATGGCTAATTTCTCAGGCGGTTCAGGTTATCTTGTGTTTTCCTTGATATATCAGGCTATGGCAATTCTTCCGGCCATGATAATCATTTGGTTTTTTTCCTTGATAAGGCTTCCGAAAAATGATACAGGAGAAATCGAACAAGCAAAGGCAGGCAAACGTTTTTATTACATATCGGTTCCGATTTCTGTTATTCTGATAATTATTGCAACAGTATTTGCCTTTGTATCAAATTATGGTACGTTTTTGGAATACGGGTTTGAGGTTATTTTAATTGCTCTTGTTCCAACAGTTTCAGCGTTTTTTATTATCAGAAAATGTCATCAAAAGGTTGTTGGCGGCAGTAATGCTTTTAAAATGATACTTGTTTCGTTTATAGGTGTTTTTGCAGTTTTAGCCGTTACCTTTGTTCTGTGTATGTTTATGATTGATCCGATACTTACAGGTTTATTAGATTGAGGTTGAAATGATAATTAAAACAAGACGTGAGAAATTCGGCGGCATTGTTTTCTTTGAAAAGCCCGGATTTGTCGGCTATGTAAATAATGCAATGGCCAATTCACTCGGAATAAAGAAAATGGATAATGCGCATTACATGGATAATGTGTTTGCTTCTCCTTTAGATGCTCATTTTGCGGTTACAACCCGTTGTAATATGTATTGCAAGGGCTGCTACAATACAGTAAAGAGCGATGGTAATATAGATATTGATTTCAGTAAGGCAAAGCGTATTATTGATAACCTTTCGGAATTATCTGTTTTGTCAATATCGTTCGGCGGAGGGGAGCCTACTTTATATCCATATATTATTGAATTGGCCGAATACGCAAGAAGCAAAAATATTCTTCCGAATATGACCACCAACGGATTAACTATGAATAAAGATTTTGCAAAAAGATGTAAAGTTTTCGGTAATGTTCATTTCAGCATTCATAAACCGTCGGATATTGAAACGGCATTTTCGGCTGCTCAAATATATCGAAAGCAAACCGGGAAAAAAGCAGGGCTTAATCTTCTGATTACAACAGAAACTTATCCTCTTTTGGAAGATATTATAAAAAGAGCCGGTAAATCGGCTTTCAACAAAATTTTGTTTTTAAGATATAAACGAACTGCTAAGAACACGGGAATTGATGATTTGCCTATGGATGATAGGATGCCGTTGGTGTTTGAAAAGCTGAAAGTATTGTCGAAAAAAAGCAGGCTGAAATTTCTTTTTGATTGTTCATCCATGCAGGAACTTGCTTATTCGAAGATTATTTCCAAAAAGCTTTTGAGCAAGGTTGATGCAAACGGTTGTTTCGGCGGTAATATGTACATCGCAATAGATGTAAACGGCAATTATAAGCCTTGCTCATTTTGGAATGAAGCAGTGGGAGATGCTGAATTTCTGGATTTCGATAATTGGATTACAAATGAAAAATTAGCTGTATTCAGAAAGTATCGGGCATCGGATAATTGCTCAAATTGTGATTATAGTGAGCTATGTAACGGTGGCTGCAGATTGGAATATCTGAAATGTAAAGCATAATATTGTTTTTAAACTGATTTCTGTTTATTACGGAAATCGGTTTTTTTATAAAATTTATTCTGCTGCAATTGCGAAAATGTTTTTTATATGTTAACATAAAGATAATTGTTTTGACGGGGTGGAAAAATGAACGAAAAAATCTTTATACTTGAGGACGATGCCTTTTTGCGTGAGGGTCTTTCCGAAATGCTGCAGAAAGAGGGATATATAACGGAATGTGCAAGCACCTGCAGCGAGGCAAGAGCGGCACTTTCCGCTTCCGGATACAATTTAATTATATTTGATGTTATGCTTCCTGACGGTAATGGTCTTGATCTGTGCTCGGAAATCAGAAAAACAGACAGTAATACACCCATTCTTTTTCTTACAGCCTGTGATGATGAAATTCAGGTTGTACGCGGCCTTGATGCAGGGGCAGACGATTATGTAACGAAACCGTTTAAGCTGCTGGAGCTTCTTTCACGAGTTCGTGCTCTTCTCAGAAGAAACAGCAGTGCGATTATGAAAAGCAAGGATATTACCATAAATTCGCAGAATATTACTGTTATGAAAAACGGCGAAAATATTTTTGTTACGCCTACTGAATTTCAGATTTTATCTGTTCTTATCCGCAATAACGGGGTGATTGTAACAAGAAATACACTTCTTCAGAATATCTGGGATGATAATAATAACTTTATTGATGATAATACGTTGTCGGTTCATATCAGCCGTCTGCGTGAAAAAATCGGCGCAGAGCATATTGTTACGGTTCGTGGTGTCGGCTACAGATGGGAGGAGCTGTAATGACTGCACCGGAAATCATTCTGTCTGCCTGTACAGCAGCTTTGCTTGCTGCCGTGATTATTCTGTCCATATGCAGAATAAGGCAGAAAAAGCAGATAATCAAGCTCAGAGAAAGCATAGATGAATTTATAAATAACGGAACCTTAACGGATTTCAGTGTTATGGACAACAGCTTTGCAATGCTGCAGAACAGTGTATCCGATCTTGAAAATATCATAACACTTGAAAAAAGCAATACGCTTATTGAAACAAAGAAAAATGAAGAATTCATATCCGATATATCTCATCAGCTTAAAACGCCTCTTGCAGGGCTTCGTCTTTACTGCGAAATGGAAAATGCCGCCGCTCCGTCTGAGCATACGGAAAAGGAACTGCAGCTTATTGAACGTATGGAAAATCTGATTCAGAAGCTTTTAAGGCTTGAAAAAATCAAATCTGATTCCTATGTTATGGATTTTCAGGTTTATGACGTTAAGGATATTGTTGATGAACTTCTTTCGGAATTCAATCATCTTTTTCCGGATAAAACTTATCATGCTGCCGGAAGCAGCAGGCTGCGCTGTGATAAATCTTGGCTGTCAGAGGCAATCGGAAATATCGTAAAAAATGCAAGCGAGCACACAGGCGAAAACGGTGTTGTTCAAATCGGCATAGAACACAGCGAACGCTCAACTATTATTGAAATCTGCGATAACGGGGGAGGGCTTCCCGAGTATGAAATCCCCAATCTTTTTACAAGGTTTTACCGCACAGCCGATGCTCCTCCGAGCGGAGCGGGAATCGGGCTTGCCATTACCAAGGCTATTATTGAAAAGCATCACGGCATTATTACTGCCGAAAACAAAAACGGCGGTCTTTCGATATCTATGTGTCTTCCTCATACGGATGGCTATGAAACAATTAATTAATAGGAAAAGCAGTCTTTAAGCGTTTTTCAACGTACTTAAAGACTGCTTTATTTTTGCTGTTAAGTTTTTTAAACCCCTCGGCTAAGCTATTTGCCTGCCTTATTGCCTTTCAGCAGAATAATTAACATCTACTGATTTTTTGAAAAGCATATAATCGTATTTCGGGCGCCATTCATCGCCTTTTTCAACAGTATTGAATGTGGCTTCATCAGCACCTGTGTTGATAACGGTTATGCCCTTAAGCTCTTTATTTTCCTTATAAATAGCATCCCAGAAAGCATGGTGGCCGATATAGGTAACAGAACTTGGAATATACATATAGGTAAGGTTTCTGCAGTAATAGAAGCAGTCTGATCCTATATATTCAAGTCCCTCAGGCAGAGAGTTGTAAACCGTTTTCATGGAAGCAACAGCCTTGTAGGTTACATCGGATATCTTGCTGTCTGTTGTGTAGCTGTAAACATTGCGGAGCTCTGTATTCTTGAATACAGCCATGGATTCCATTGTTTTAACGCCTTCAGGTATATAAAGGTCTGTAATGTTTGAATAAGCAAAAGCAAGCTGACCGATTTTTGTTACGGTTGACGGAACAACATATGTTCTGATTTGCTTGTTATATTCCTCCAAGAAAGCTTCGTCATATTTTTCCGTTGTGCCGAACAGCTCTTCCATAGGCTTTCCTTCATCATCTACAAGGTTGTCATAGCCAAGCTTTTCTCTTAAATATTTATCATGATCGTTTGGATAGAAAATAACCTCTGTTAAATCCTTGTTATAAATTACGCCGTCAATGTCACAATAATACGGGTTTTCATCATCAATAAATACATTGGTAATCCACCAGCAGCTGTATATTGATTTGCCGTCAATGGATTTAACATCCTTACCGATTGAAATTGAATTCAGCTTTTCGTCACAGTTGAAAGCAAATTCATCAATAACGGAAATAGGCTTTGTTGTATCCTTTTCACCGGTTTCTGCATCAACAACATAGTCTATCAGAATATCGGTAATATCGCCTGGATTTGAAAATTTAACAAGCTCGTAGGTTCCGTCCTCCAGTTCTTTATACTCATAGGTATCACTGTGAACTGCACGAACCGAGAAATACATTGCCATACCGATTGCAACTATAAGTACAAGAACAACAATTATTTTTTTAGAGGTTGCATTTTTGAATGGCTGATTGATGTGCGGAGCCTGCAGACCCTCAATCTGATAAGTCCATATTTCATCCTCCGGGATGTCAAGCGTATAAGCGGATGCAGTTTCCTGTTCTTCCATGGCTTCCTGTGCAAGAAAATCATCATTTACCTTGGCTTTCTTCTGCTTCTTTTTCATGACATCACCTCCTCAGTTTCTTTTACTTCTTCAGCAGCTGCGGAAACCTCGGCATCCTCAGTGTCTGTCAGATTATGCTCTGTATTATAAATTTTTCGTGTTACCTCTTCACGTCGGCGCAGAACCTGAATAACCTTATTCTGCTTGTCATCATTATAATCCCAGAACATGTAAGGAATAGTCATAAGAAGATAACCAACTATATCAAAAATAATAGGAATTACAATAATTTTAACTCTTGCAGAATCAATAAACAAAACATCCCAGTTGCTGTTAAAGCCGAATTTCAGCAGTAAAATCGGGATAATCATACCAACAAATGAGGTAATCGGACCTGTAAACCAGCCGAAAACACCTGAAAAGCTTTCAAGTCTTTCGCCTGAAAGATACATCTGATAGTCATTGATACGAACATCCATATCGTAAGAAACCGATTTCGGAACAGTCTGCACCATTTCGGTAATAAACAGCATAACAACGCTTAATGTGCCGCAAAGAACAAGGTTGTCTCCGCAGAACAGATAGCTGCACACAATTACAGTGTAGCAAAGCGCTCTTGAAAGCTGATAGAATATCATAATCTGCTTGTAAGAGAATCTCTTTATGAAATAAGGAGTAAAGAAATCCGGCGGCGTGCCCGCAAAGGATATCAGTGTAACCAATAAGCTGTAAGTAAGTCCGCTTAAACGGAAGGTGTACAGATAAAGAATTGTTGTAAATGCAAGCATACCGTTTCCGAGGGAATCAAGAAGGCCTACAATTGTTAAGGTCCAGCGGTATTTGTTTCTCATTACACCGAAAATACCATCCCAGAAATTGATATTAACCTTCTTTTCAATAGGCGGCTGAGGAATTCTTTCCTTAATTCTGCCTGCAAAAATCATTGTTAAAATTGCGGATGCAAGAAATGTGAATGGTATAATGTATTTGAATACGGCAATATCTGCCCATTCGTCTTTCGTCATACCGATGAATACCGGAAGAAGAATTCCGAGTATTGACTGTGCAAAGTGTGAAAGCTTTATCGGAAATGTTCTTACAAAAATACGCTCACGTGCGTTCGGGCTGCAGTTCTGCGCACAGTTTTCCAGCTGTGTCTTAGTACCGCTTGCGAAGCCGAACAAATTATAGATTGAGAATAAAAGATTTGCAACCCACACTCTGGTTGTAACATCGGTAATGGTTGTATAGAACGGAAGCCAGCCGATAAGGAATACCATTATGGTTTTCGGAACAATATCGCAGTATAAGGAATACTTATATCTTCCGAATTTCGGAATAAGCTTTTTGCGCCAGAAAATATTTCTTGCGCCGGACCATCCGTTCCACAGAATATGTGTGCCCAGGATTTTGAATGCCGATGCGGCGCTTATACCCTCAAGCCCGTTAAGATATGTAACAAATTTGCCCGATTGATCAAACAACTGTGAATAATCCCCGATAATCATAGACAAGCCTATAATTATTAGCAGGAAATATACGCCGTTGAATTTTCGTTCTGTTTTTTTAGGCAAAAATCCGAGATTATCGTTAATTACCCATCCCATCATTGTCCATATATAATTGAGCGGCATATTAATAAGTGCAATTATGGAAAATGTTAAATACGGCAGCTTGTAATGATACATCATTAAATAACAACTTGCCGCAAAGGTAAGGTATTCAAGTGTTTTATTGCCTACATAGTTACTTCCGTTACCTACAAGAATATCAAGATATTCTCTGTAGGGAACATACTTGCCCGGTGCAGGCTTAGTCCAGTGTGTTTTTACTTCTGTAAAAAGCTGTTTTACTTTAGAACCGCCTTTTTCAGACATATAAAAATTCCCCCTTCAAATTTACTGTTGATAATTATATCATAACATTAAGCATTTTGCACTGTTTTTTTTCGAATTTTATTCTTTTTTTATACATTTTTTCTTATCTTACGATATCTTAAGATAAAATTAAGGTTATTGAAAGATAAGTGTTATATGATTAAACTGTAAAAAAGATGTACTGAAAGGAGCACTAAATATGAAGATTATAGAATGCACGAATTTAACAAAGGAATATATGAGCGGGGAAAATGTTGTAAAAGCCCTGGATGATGTAACGGTATCCTTTGAGCAGGGTGAGTTCTGCGCTGTTACGGGCCCGTCAGGCTCGGGAAAGTCAACCTTCCTGCATATGCTCAGTTCTCTTGAATATCCAACCTCGGGTTATGTTACCTATGGTGAAAAAAAGCTTTCCGATTATAATGATAATCAGCTTTCCATTTTAAGACGCAGGCGCTTCGGCTTTGTGTTTCAGTCCTATAACCTTGTTCAGGAATTAACCGGCTATGAGAATATTCTTCTGCCGATTATGCTGGATAAGAAAAAGCCCGATGAAGAATATCTGGAAAAAATTATTAAAATTCTTGGTATTGAAGACAGGGTAGAGCATCTTCCGTCTGCGCTTTCCGGCGGTCAGCAGCAAAGAATCGCTATTGCAAGAGCGCTTGCCAATAAGCCTGCCATTCTTTTTGCCGATGAGCCAACGGGAAACCTTGACGGTAAAAGCGGAAGAGAAGTGCTTTCCCTTCTGAAATTTGCAAGTAAGGAGCTTGGTGTAACGCTTATTCTTGTTACCCATGATCTGCATGTTGCCGAGCAGGCAGACAGAATTTTAACGATTGAAGACGGAAAAATTGTAAGAGACAGCAAAGCTGTGGAGGAGTAAGCCGTGAAAAAGAAACTGACCATGAATACGCTTGCCTTCGGTAATCTGAAAAATCATAAAAAGCAGTATGCGGTTATGATTATCGGCATTATTCTTGCAATGGTTTTTTCCTCGGGTGTAATTATTTCCTTGTTCAGCTTTAATGCTTCACGCCTTGAAATGGGTAGAAATGCTGTGGGCATTCAGGATGAAATACTGATTAATATTTCCGAAGAAAGCATGAAAAATGCAAAAAAAGACGGCTATGTTGCAGAATACGGCTTTGCACACATGGTCGGCTTTGCTTCAACAGATGCCGAAAATGAGGAAAACGGCTTTTATATTGCATGGCTGGATGATGATGCAAAGGCGCTTTCGTATCAATCCTTTATTGAGGGTTCATATCCAACAAATGAAAATGAAATCGCAATTGAAAGATCTGTTTTAACAAGGCTTGGCATTGAAGCAGAAATCGGTGATGAAATTACACTTGATGTTTTTCCGCAGAACGGAAAATCCTATGTGCGCACATCAAATACGAAAAGCTACAAGCTTACAGGAATAGCTGAGGATAAGTATTCTCATTTACCTGTTTCGTTTGATTCCTGCGTTCCGTCTGCTTTTGTATGTGTCGGCTCACAGACTGATGTTGGAGGTAAAGAAAGCCTTGTCTGCTATTTTACCTATGCGGATTTTGATTTTGAGTCAATGTATACTGCTGAGGATGGAATGACTTATTATCAGGATCAGACAATGTTGCTTCACAACTATTTAGGAGTTGATATGGACTTTTTTGATAATGAAGGTTCATTTAATTATGTATATACAAATTACAGGGATTATTATGGCGGCTTTACGGGAGAAAGCAATATCGTTTATATTTCCGTTATCGGAATTGTGCTTGCCTTAACCTCCTGTATTGCAATTATAAATTCCTTTAATTCCAATATCAAAGAGCGCAGGCAGCAGATTGGTATGCTTCGTGCTGTGGGCACAACAAGAAAGCAGATTATAAATATTCTCGGCAGGGAAGCGATGATCATTTCTCTTTTGTCTATCCCCGTAAGCCTTGTGATTTCTTATCTGCTTGTGCTTGCACTTTCAAATTTGTTCGGTGAAGGCTTTGTATTAACAATAGATATTATTTCGGTTATAATCTGCGGCATTGTCGGCTTTGCAACGGTTATGCTTGCTGCTTTCATTCCAATCCTTCATGCAACAAGAATCACACCTATGCAGGCCATAAGAAATGTGGATACAGCCCGTAAAATGAAAACAAAGAAAATAAAATCTCAAAAGCAATTTTCCGTTCCGAAGCTTCTTGCCCAAAGAAGCATGGCGTTCCATAAGGGAAATCAGATTGCAGTTTCGGTAATTCTGATTTCAACCATTCTTTTTTCCTGCTTCGGTTTTTCGTATGTTTCTTATGAAAAAGCGCATCCTGCCTTGATCGGGTACGACTATACTGTAAGAAGCGAATACGGGAGCGGTCAGGCTTTTGTGAATACCATTGGGAAAAAAAGCGGAATTTCCGATGCGGATAAGCAAAGTATATCGGCTGCGCCCTATATTTCCAAAGCCTTCGGCGTAAAAAGCTGCAATATAAATGTTTTAATTGATGAATATACCGATTATTTCAAAATTCTTGCGGGTGACAGTGTTTATGAAAGATTCGGCCTTGATGAATATAACGGAAATAATTTCTCGGAATTATATTTCAATAATTTTACGGAATACTACAGCAATATAAAAACACAGGCAGGCTTTGAAAAGGATTTTCTTCCTGCAACGCTTTTCGCTGTTGATGACTGGAAGCTTGAAGAGCTTAAAGAGCATCTTGTTTCGGGCTCAATCAATCTGGATAAGCTTGCCTCGGGCGAGGAAATTATTCTGATTGCTCCCCGTAAAGCGGCTGTATGTGTTATAGCGGATGGAAACAGCTATTGGGATATTACCCTGCTTGATGACAAAATTGACAATCAATCTGATTGTGATATTTATGCCGAATATGAATATAAAGCAGGAGATACGATTGATTTAAGTATGGTTACCGGAGATCCCGACGATACAATCTATACGGAAACCGAAAATATCTATCATTTTGAAAAGACTGATAAACAGGTTAAAATCGGTGCGGTTATCAGTCCGGAATATTTTTCTTCAAGTAAAACGGATGAATGGATTACGCAGGGTGAAAGTTTCGGCGTTTTAACCTCTGTTGCCGGAATGAACAGGTTTTCTGAAAATGAAAATTATCAAAGAATCAATATGTTTTCCGATGCCGAGATAAATGATGAAATAAATGAGGCTGTGGTATCCTATGTAAACCCAATCCTTTATAAATATGATACAAATATTTATTCGTCATATGATTCAAGGAAAAATCTTGAAGAAGACAATAATGCAATGCTTGTAGCAATGCTTTCGCTGATTATAATCGGCTTTGCTGTTTGTGCAAGCTTAACCAATAATGCATTTACCGCAAGTATCCGTGAAAGAAAAAGAGAGCTTGGAACGCTTCGTGCAGTCGGTATTTCAAGAAAGGAATTTGTAAACTCCTATAATATTCAGCTTCTGAAAACCTTTGCAATCAGCTATGGTGTCGGCTTCGGTCTGTTTACAGTTATTTATCTGGTTTCGGCAATGGTTGTTTATATTAAAAATCAAAGTGAAATGCATTATATCCATACATCCGAAATCGGCTTATCTTTCAGCCCTTGGATAACAATAGCCTTCTGCATTATCCTGTTTGCAATATGCAGCATAAATCTGTGGGTGAAAATCCGAAAGGAAATGAAAAACAGTATTATTGATAATATAAGGGAATTATAATGAAAAAGAAAAAATTAACAATGAATACACTTGCTTTTAGTAATCTGAAACATCACAAAAAGCAGTATGCAGTTATGATTATCGGTATTATTTTGGCAATGGTGTTTTCTTCAAGTATAATCATTTCAATATTCAGTTTTAGCGCTACAAATCGTGAAATAGGCAGAAATGCTTTCGGAGCTCAGGATGCTATACTGGTTAATGTTACCGATGAGCTTATGAAAGAAACTGTTAAGGACGGTTATGTTGAAGAATATGGTTTTGCTCATATGATAGGCTATGCTTCAACAGATGCTGAAAATGAGGCAAACGGCTTTTGTTTTGCATGGCTTGATGATACTGCCAAAAAGCTTTCCTATCAATCTTTCATTGAGGGCGCATACCCTGAAAACGAAAATGAAATAGCTGTTGAACAGTCTGTACTCGTAAGGCTTGGTATTGAAGCAAAAATAGGTGAAGAAATCAACCTTGATGTTTTTCCTTTAACGGGAATTGCTTATAAGCAAAATTTTGATCAGAAAACCTATAAGCTTGTTGGCATCGTTAAAGATAAAGCATTAACTATTAATTATCAAACAGATAACAGTTTTATAAAAAATATTCCGGCAGCCTTTGTTTGTGAGGGATCTGAAACAATTTCAGCTGAAAAAGAAATTCTTGTTTCTTATTTAACCTTTGCTGATTTTAAATATCCTGAATGGCTGCAAGGATTAGATACTTGGACAGAAAATGATGAAAGCAGAGAATTCAGAAGTTATATAAATGAAAAATATGATATGCTGAATTTAATGGATGAAATTGAAAACTGGGAATTTAAGATTGTTCAGGCTTCATATTATTCTGATTCATTAGAAACCGTTCTTACATATGGCGGTATTATCGGAGCAGTTCTTACCTTAACCTCATGTATTGCAATTATTAATTCCTTTAATTCAAACATTAAAGAAAGAAAACAAAAGATAGGAATGCTCCGTGCTGTTGGTACAACTAAACGGCAGATTATTAAAATATTGGGTAAGGAAGCAATGATTATTTCGCTTGTGTCTGTTCCTGTAAGTCTTGTGATTTCATATCTGCTTATGTTTGCACTTGCAAGTGTTTTCGATGAGAAATTTGTGTTAACAATAGATGTACTTTCTGTTGTCTGCTGCGGAGCAATTGGTTTAATAACTGTTATGCTTGCTGTGTCTTGATTCCGATTATCTTTGCTACAAGAATAACCCCTATGCAGGCTATCAGAAATATAGATGTTTCCCGTAAAATGAAAACAAAGAAAATAAAATCTCAAAAGCAATTTTCCGTTCCGAAGCTTCTTGCAAAAAGAACGATGGCTTTTTATAAGGGAAATCAGATAGCTGTTTCCTTAATTCTTGCTTCAACAATTCTGCTTTCTTGTTTTGGATTTTCCAGTGTTTCTTATAAAAAGAATCATCCTTATATAAGAGGCTATGATTATTCGGTATTCTGCGGGTATTATTATGATCCTGATGTATTTACAAATCCGCTTGAAAAGAGCGGAGCAATATCTGATTCGGATAAACAGACTATTTCTGCTGCTCCGTATACTTCAAAAGCCTTTGGTGTTAAGAATTGTAATATTAATGTTTTAATTGATAAATATACCGATTACTTTAAAATTCTTGGTGGTCGCAGTGTGTTTGGTGATTATAACTTAGAGGGTTATAACGGAAATAATTTTGCTGAATTAGCTTATAATCATTTTGATAAATATTACAGCAGGATAAAAGCACAGACAGGCTTTACTAAAGACTTTCTTCCCTCAACGCTTTATGCTGTTGATGATTGGAAGTTGGAAGAGATGGAAGAACAGCTTGTTTCAGGCGAAATCAATCTGGATAAGCTTGCGTCCGGCGAAGAAATTATTCTGATTGCTCCTCAGAAAGCCGTTGCATATACAGAAAACAATTCTGTATATGTTGCACTTGATGATGAAATAAATGATAGATTTAATTATGATGTATATGGCGAGTGTGCCTATAAAGCAGGGGATGCGATTGATTTAAGTATGCTTATGGGTGATTCTGATTTTGAAAGGATTGATAAAAAGGTCAAAATTGGTGCAATTATCAGTCCTATAAATTTAGAGAATAGTGAAACAGACAGATATATTATTGAACAGGGTCACGGACATCGATTTGGAATTTTAACCTCAATAGCCGGAATGAACAACTTTTCTAAAAATGAAAGATATCAAAGTGTCTATATGTTTGTTGATAGCGAAATAAAAGATGATATCAATGATGCTGTAATTTCGCATGTAAATCCTATTCTTTATAAGTATCAGGGTGGTGTTCAATCAAATTATGAAGACAATAAGTATATTGAATCAAAGAATAATTCAATGCTTGTTGCAATGATTTTAATTATTATAATCGGCTTTGCAATTTGTGCAAGCTTAACGAATAATGCATTTACCGCCAGCATCCGTGAAAGAAGACGAGAACTCGGCACTTTGCGAGCTGTCGGCATTTCAAGAAAAGACATTGTTGAATCATATGTACGCCAGCTTCTAAAAACCTTTGCAATCGGCTATGGTGTTGGCTTTGGCCTGTTTGCAGCAGTTTATCTGATTCGTACACTTATGGTTTATTTCGAAAATCAAAGTATCGATCCTTTTGTCAGAACTAAAGAGCTTGAACTTGAATTCAATCCGTGGATAACCTTAGCATTCTGTATTGTTCTGTTCGCAGTCTGCGGTATACACCTCTGGATTAAAATTAAACAAGAAATGAAAAACAGCATTATTGATAATATAAGGGAATTATAAAGTTTTTGACAACTATGCCTCCCTCTGTCGAGGAAGGTGGCTGCGAAGCAGTCAGAGGGAGAGAATAATAGCAATCGTAGGGGACGGGTTTCCCGTCCCGAATATAAAGGAGTTACAATGAAAAAGTTTTTAACATTTATTTTTGCAATAATTATTTTTATGTCATTCGCTGTTCCTGCCTTTGCAGAAGAGGAGGAAACAACTGTTGACGGCTCACAGCCAAGGGTGATGCTTTCCTCATATAGTATTGAGGGAGACAGTATTTCTCCCGATAAGGAAAAGGAAATCGAAATTGTAATCAAGAATTACAGTACAAAAAAGGCCGTATACAATATCAAGCTTTCGTTAACGGAGGAAAGCGGAGATATTAAGGCAAAGGGAACAGGAACAAAGTATGTGAAAAAAATAGGCGCAGACAGTACATATACCTGGAAAGTGCCTATCATAGCTTCAAAAATGGCTCAGACAGGCGAGCATAAGCTTACACTCAATGTTGAGTATGAGGATAAATACTATTCTGCGTATTCTTCAACAGATGTTATCAGCCTTGATGTAAAGCAGACAGTATCGCTTGATTATGATGCAATTCAGCTTCCTGCAAAGGTTACGCAGGGGAATACGGAAACCATTTCTCCGAATTTGATGAATACAGGAAAAAGTGCTGTAAGAAACTGTAAATTAACCTTTGATATTGACGGGCTTGAAAGCGGCGGTGTGCTGTTTATAGGGGAAATCCCGGCAGGTGCAAGCACGGCAGGCAGCGCAAATCTTCGTGTAAGCTCGGAAAAGCTCGGCGAAGTCAAGGGAACGGTTACAATATCCTATGAGGATGAATTCGGAAAAGCTTATTCCAAAAAGGCAGAGGTTTCAACTGTAATCGAGGAAAAGAAAGAGGTTGCCGAAGAAGAGAAGAAGGAAGAAAAGAAAAATCCTTTATGGTGGCTGTTCCTTATCATAGGTGCTGCAGCAGGCGGAGCCTTGGGCTTTGGCATTCCTGCAATCATCCGCTCAAATAAACAGCGCAAAGAGGATGAAATGAGACTGTAATAAGCAAAAAAAGCGAACACCCTGTGTTCGCTTTTTTATGAAAATATTGAAATTTTTGCATTTTGCATTTATTATATATATTTGTTATTGCTTTTGAAAGGATAAATCTATGGATATTATTATAAGACAGTATAAAGAAACAGATATACCGGAAATGATAAATATATGGAACGAGGTTGTTGAAGACGGAATTGCTTTTCCTCAGGAAGAAGTTTTAAACTATGAAAGCGGACAGGTATTTTTTGCTGCTCAAACCTATTGTGCGGTTGCAGTGAATTCAGACGATAATAAAATATATGGCCTTTATATTCTTCATCCGAATAATGTGGGCAGATGCGGGCATGTCTGCAATGCAAGCTATGCCGTAAAGTCGGAGAGCAGGGGAATGCATATCGGCGAAAAGCTTGTAACGGATTGTCTGCTTCAGGGTAAAAATCATGGCTTCGGCATTCTTCAGTTTAATGCAGTGGTTGCTTCAAATATTCACGCAAGGCATCTTTATGAAAGGCTTGGTTTTATTCAGCTCGGAACAATTCCAAAGGGCTTTCGTATGAAAGACGGGCATTATGAAGATATTTGCCCGTATTATCATGAATTGTAACAAAAAAGGTACGGCTCATTTATGAGCCGTACCTTTTCATATATAGTAATACCAGTAAGTTGCATTTGTTAGTTTATATGTTTCCTTGTTGTTTGTATCGTAAAGATAATAATTTATTGTATATTTATATCCGCATGCGTCTTCTTCGTCTTCATTTTCATTTGGCGGAATTTTATCTTCCAATATATAGTAATTTCCAAATTGTCCGCTAATCAATAGGTTGCTGATTTCTGTGTTAGTTTCGGGTAAGGTTTTATCTGCTTTTTCTGTAGCTTTTTTATCTGTTTCAACAATTGTTCCGTCATATTTAATTTGATAATACTTACCGCTTTCATAATCCTGTATAAAAACACCATCATTATCGAAAGAATTAATAAAATCAAATTTGAACGGAATACTTTCTGAAATTATCGAATCTGCATTGCCGTCATATTTGTGTAATTTATATCCCAGATTTGTTGTATAATTGGTTTCGTTATTGACTTCGGTTTGTGTTTTTGCATTGGCAAAATAGTATAATGTATCAGACAAAATAAACGGAATAATAGGGTAACCGCTTGTATTAGGCGTTTCGTAAATTGTTTCTAATTTATTGTTTGCCAAATCGTACTCGAATAAACAAAAGCCCCAATCCGTTGCGGTATTTGCATAAGCAGTAAAATATAACTTACCATTCAGATAGTACAAATTATTTATATCTCCCATTGGCTTGGTTATAGGGGCAGTGATTTCTCCTGTCTTCAGGTCACATATCATCAGCTTTCTCGGAGTGCCGAAAGTGTTATATGGTGATTCGTCAATATCTGCATATATAAATTTATCTTTAAGCAGATATATGTAATCGTTCGGCTGATAATAGTATGCATCATTTTCAACTATATCTAAATCTTTATCAAAAGTAGCAGTAAGTTTACCGTAGCTAATGTCCGGAAATACAACTGAACAGGCAGACATTTGAAAAACCAGAACCAATACAGAAAGAATGGATAACAGCTTTATATGCTTCATAATAACTCCTTTGTTTCTTAATAATACTGAATGTGCTTGCTGCAACCGTACAAGGTGTATTGTTAATGTTCAGTTATCTCAGAATTATGCTGAGGATGAATTCTGAAACTCTCTTTTTTCTTAATTATACCTTTTTTATAAAAGTTCTTCAAGGAAAAGTCCGTGGATATATTCCATGCTTCGTGGAAATGTGTTCTCTATATTATAATGATGGGATTCTCCTCTTGCTATCGAAAGGTACACTGTACCTTTCTCCTGAAAATTTTCACCTTGATGGCTCAATTTTCAGAGCCATGTATTCGAATCCCATTTAATCATACTATAAAAAAAGCAAGCACAAAAATGCTTGCTTTTTATTATGGCGGAAAGGATGGGATTTTCCTCTTGCTATCGAAAGGTACAC
>DESD01000049.1 GCA_002361935.1 Ruminococcaceae bacterium UBA3323
GCCAACTGAGCTATAAAGCCATATCCAGCTTTTGTCAAGCAATAGTGATTATATTATATAAATTATAGTTTGTCAACACTTTTTTTCATTTAATACAAAAAAAGTTTGATACAAATGTTTGACATACGCCTGTTATAATGGTATGATATCCTTAAATAAAAAAAATATTCATCAGGCAGCAAGGAAAAGCCGGGGTTCCTTACAATAAAGTATCACTGTTTTGCACCGCTGCGCTGCCGGATAGGAGAGCTTTATGGACGGATTAAACAAAACGCAAAAGAAAATGTTTGAATACATAAAATCTGTTATTTCCGAGCGGGGAATCGCTCCGTCTGTTCGTGAAATCGGGGCTGCAGTAGGGCTGAAATCCACCTCTACCGTTCAGTACAATTTAAACGCCCTTGAAAAAGAGGGCTTTATTGAAAGAGATCCGAATCTTAAGCGAACCATACGAATTGCAGGCGTTAACCTTAAAACCGTTCCGGTTCCTCTTGTCGGAACCGTTACAGCAGGCAAGCCGATTCTTGCAAACGAAATGATTGAAGAATACATTCCCGTTGCAATGAGAAAATCAGGCAATTATTTTGCGCTTCATGTTAAAGGTGATTCCATGATAAATGCCCATATCTTAGACGGCGACATCGTAATCGTAGAGCAGACACCGATTGCAGACAACGGTGAAATTGTTGTTGCCCTTATTGATGAGGAAGCAACCGTAAAACGATTTTTCAAGGAAAACGGGCATTTCCGCCTTCAGCCGGAAAACGATGAATATGCACCGATTATTGTTGAAGAGCTTGCCATTCTCGGAAAAGTTACAACTGTTATCAGAAATTATTGATAACCATGCTTTTTTATGGTAAACTTTTAGGTAATACTATAATATACTAATATAATAATATGGAGTGAAAAAAATGAGTGAATGCAGTCACGATTGTTCTTCGTGCTCTCAGAACTGCGGAGACAGAGAAAAGCCACAGAGTTTTCTCAAGCCAATGAACAAATATTCAAATATCAAAAAGGTTATCGGCATTGTAAGCGGCAAGGGCGGAGTTGGAAAAAGCCTTGTTTCCTGCCTGCTCGCTTCAAAATGCGCAAAGGCAGGCCTGAAAGTAGGTGTTCTGGATGCTGATGTTACAGGCCCTTCCGTTCCGAAATCCTTTGGCGTAAACAGCCGTGCCATGCAGGATGATGAATGCCTGCTTCCCAATGTTACCAAAAGCGGAATCAAGATTATGAGTATCAATCTGCTTCTTGAGGATGTCAATTCTCCCGTAGTCTGGCGCGGTCCCGTTATCAGCGGCGTTATCGAACAGTTCTGGACAGATGTCCGCTGGGGCGAACTGGATTATCTTTTTGTTGATATGCCGCCGGGAACAGGTGATGTTGCATTAACGGTTTTCCAAAGCCTGCCCATAGACGGAATAGTTATCGTTTCAACACCCCAGGATCTTGTTAAAATGATTGTAAACAAGGCACTTAATATGGCTAAAATGATGAACGTTCCCGTTCTTGGCCTTGTTGAAAATATGAGTTATTTTGAATGCCCCGATTGCGGCAAAAGGCTTGAAATATTCGGAAAATCAGCCATTGATGAAACAGCTGCGGAGCTTGGCTTGCCTGTTCTTGCAAAGCTTCCTGTCAATCCGGAAATCAACCGCCTTGTTGATGACGGCAGAATTGAAGAGGTTGCGTGCAAAGAGCTTGACGAGTTTACGGAAGCATTGAAAGCCTGACAAATTATAACAAATATTACACCTTTTTGCTGCACAGGGGCTGCTTAAGCTTTCAGTTGCCGAAATGCAGCCGGAAAGACGAGGTAAAATATGGCTAAAAGAGAAGATTATATTTCATGGGATGAATATTTTATGGGTATTGCGCTGCTTTCCGCAATGCGAAGCAAGGATCCGAACACTCAGGTGGGTGCCTGCATTGTAAATCAGGAAAACCGAATTGTCAGTGTAGGATATAACGGCTTTCCGAAGGGCTGCAGCGACGAGGAATTCCCATGGGAGCGAACAGGGGAAAACCAAAACGATACAAAATATCCTTTTGTATGCCACGCTGAGCTTAACGCAATTCTGAATTCACATGGCAGGGAAATGAGCGGTTCACGCATTTATGTTGCTCTTTTCCCCTGCAACGAATGTGCAAAAGCCATTATTCAGGCAGGTATTTCCGAGGTTGTTTACATAAGCAATAAATACAAGGACTCGGACGTATGCCGTGCAAGCCGCAGAATGCTTGAAGCAGCAGGAATAAAGCTTACGCAATTTGAAAGCAACAAAAAAATTGTTATTGATTTTGATGCCGAAAGAGTTTAGTTAAAAAACGCTGAACCGAATGTATTGCCGGCCAAAAATTTGCACCTGTCATCATTTTAAGTTGGCCGGATTCACAGTTATGCCTGCACGGCTACGCAGGGGAATCTGTGATTTTCTATTGCTTTTGTAGCCGGAAAGGCAATGTGAACGAAAATGGATGAAATAGATATTTATGATTTTGATAAAACCATTATTCCCTTCGACAGCGGTTCTTTGTTTGCCCTGTATTGTGCAGTGCATTATCCGTGGGTATTAATATGCCTTCCCGTTATATCCGTTGCAGGGCTCTTAATGCTGCTTAAAATCATTAATTTTACGGCATTCAAAAAAACCTGCTTTATGTTTGTTCCGCTTATCCCCCTTGAAAAAGCGGTTAAAAAATTTTGGGATAAACACGAAGCCGAGGTTTACAAATGGTTTCTTGAAAAGGAAAAACGAAATTATGTAGTAATCAGCGCATCACCTGATTTCCTTTTAAATGAAATTTCAAAAAGGCTTTCTTTTAATCATCTTATCTGCACAAGGCATAATAAAAACGGCATCATTACCGGCGAAAACTGCAGAGACGAAGAAAAGGTTCTGCGCTTTGAAAAGGAATTTCCAAACGCAAAGGTGATTGATGTTTTTTCGGATTCCCTTTACCATGACAAGCCGATTTTTTCGCTTGCTACAGGGCAGTGCTATCATATAAACAACGGCAGGCCGGAGCCGTTTAATTTTAGCGATACATACGGAAAAGATTAAATTTTTGTAAAGCGGTAAAAATAAGTATAGATATTTATTGAATTTATGGTATAATTCTCGATAATCAATTGTTAAAGAGGTATTTTAATGGATATTGTTATCACAGCAGATTCAACTTGCGATTTACCGGATTATCTTGTTCAGGAAAACGATATAATAATCTTTCCTCTTTCAATTCTTCTTGGCGAAAATTCTTATTTAGACGGAATTGAAATTCATCCGAAAGATATTTATGAGCATGTTGGTAAAACAGGCGAGCTTCCCAAAACCGCCGCTGTTACACCGCAGCAATATACAGATGTTTTCAAACAAATAACAGATGAGGGTAAAGCGGTTGTTCACATCGGACTCTCCTCGGCCATATCCTCAAGCTATCAGAATGCCGTTGTTGCGGCATCGGAATTTGATAATGTTTACTGTATTGATTCAAAAAGTCTTTGCATGGCTATGGGGCTTCTTGTTCTGAAGGCCTGCGACTTAAGAAATAAGAAATTTGATGCAAAAAAAATTGCACGAAGATTAGAGGGACTGGTTTCCAAGGTGCATACTACCTTTGTTTTAGACAGCCTTGAATATCTTCATAAAGGCGGAAGATGCAGTGCCGTTGCAAGATTCGGCGCTAATGTTCTTGGCCTTAAGCCCTCTATCGCCGTAAGCACCGAAACAGGCAGGCTTGATGTTGCAAAAAAATACAGAGGAAAAATAGATATTGTTTACAGGCAATATATTTCGGACTGCCTGCAAAACAGCAATAAAATGGATAAAACCCGTGTTGTTATTGCAAATTCAGGCGGCGTAAGCCCCGATATTATTGCATATGCAAAAGGAATTGCCGAGGGCAAGGGCTTTAAGCAGATCATAACCGCCGAGGCAGGCTGCACCATTTCATCCCATTGCGGCCCCAAAACACTGGCTGTTTTTTATATGGATGAATAACTGCAGCACGCTGAAAAAGCAAACCGTTTAGGAGGCGGAAAGCATTCGGGTATGAAAACCCTTTTATCCGTGTTCGGAAGCTTATAATGCGAAAACACATATTAACGGAAATACGGACGAAGTGCATTTCGTCCGTATTAAATTATACATATCGTAAACCCATTTTTATCCGGAGGTTAACAATGAGCCTTAAACAAGATGTACTGACAACGCTTCAATTAAAAAACGGGGAATACATAAGCGGGCAGGAGCTTGCCGAAAAATCGGGAAAAAGCCGTGCCGCTGTTTGGAAAGCGATTAAAGCACTTCAAAAAGACGGGTATGTTATAAATGCAGTTACAAACAAGGGATACTCGCTTACAAACGAGGGTGACACCTTAAACGGAGCAAAAATAAAGAATGCCATGAAGCATGATATTCCCGTTATACATTATGACGAAACGGATTCAACCAACACACAGGCAAAACGGCTTTTAAACAGCGGTGAAGCCAACGGCACACTGCTTGTTACTGCCGAAAAGCAGACAGCCGGCAGAGGCAGACAGGGAAAAACCTTTTATTCTCCTGCCCAAACAGGAATCTATATGAGCCTTGTTGTTCATCCCAACACCATACTGCAGAATGCCGTTACGGCAACAACTGCGGCAGCAGTGGCGGTATGCAAAGCCATTGAACGCCTAACCGATATTAAACCGCAGATTAAATGGGTAAACGATGTTTATGTAAACGATAAAAAAATCTGCGGAATATTAACGGAAGCGGTTTCCGATTTTGAGCTCGGCATCGTTACAAGCGTTATTGTGGGCATTGGAATAAACATTACAACAAGTGATTTTCCCAAGGAGATTGAAAGGGCCGGTTCGCTGAATGCAGATATTAAAAGAGCCGATTTAATCGCCGCAGTTGCCGATGAACTGTTGGATATAATCGGCGGAGATTTTTCCGATTTTATTGATTATTACCGAAGCCATAGTATGATTATCGGAAAACAGATTAATTACATTGAAAACGGTGTTGTAACACCGGCAGAGGCCGTTTCCATTGACGAAACAGGCGGTCTTGTTGTAAAAACAGAGAACGGAACGAAAAAAACATTAAAAAGCGGCGAAATAAGCATCCGCTGGTAAGGATGAATATGGCAATTTCAATAAATATAAAAAAACCAAGCAAAAAATCAATCATCATTTTATCGGTTCTTTCTGTTTTGCTGATTATCATAACGGTTATCGCCGTTAGCATAACAGGCAGACGCCCGATTCAGTCAGACTTTTTTGATACGAATGCAGATGTTGTTTCCGGCATAGATGTTTCACAGCACAACGGTGAAATCGAATGGGATAAGGTTGCAGCCGCAACAGATTTTGCAATTATCAGAGCAGGCTATAGGGGCTATGGAAACGGTGCTTTGCAGAAAGACAGCCGATATAAGGAAAACCTGAAAAATGCGGAAAAAGAAAACCTGCATATCGGCGTTTATTTTTATTCGCAGGCGATAACACCGGAGGAGGCTGAGGAAGAGGCCGATTATGTTCTTGAACTGATTAAGCCGTACAATATAGATCTGCCGATTTTCATTGATTTTGAATATCCCTATGATGCCGACGGAAAGCACACGGGCAGATTGTTCGACGCAGATTTATCGGGCAGGGATACCGCCGATATTATTAACGCCTTTTGCAGAAGAATAATCCGGGAAGGCTATAATGCAGGTGTTTATTCCTCATCAAACGTTTATAATTTTGATATCAAAACATCAGCACTTGATAAGGATATTTTTATCTGGGTTGCCGATTATAATTCAAGTGTTACCTATCTTGGCAGATATGATGTTTGGCAATACACCAAAAACGGAAGCTGTGACGGTGTTAACAGCAAATATGTGGATTTGAATAAATGGTATATAAACTAAAATCCAAAGCTGCCTGCTGCCATTAACCAAAACAGCAAAAGCGGACGGACAATGCCCGTCCATGCAAAAACTGAAAAATTTACAGCAAACAGGCGGATAGTATCCGCCTGTTTTTAATCACAGATTCTTTCCCCTGTTTCTTTATTAAAAATATGAATTTTATCCATATCTGCAAAAAGCCTTACACTGTCGCCGTCATTGATTCCGGTTTCGGAAACAACTCTTGCAATAATTCTGTTTTCATGGATATGGGAATAAATATTGATTTCCGAACCCGTCATTTCACAGTTTTCCGAAATAAGGTTAATACAATTTGACCCGTCACTGTTTTTGTAAAGCTCTTCAAAATGAAAATCATCCGGACGGATACCGAGCACAACGGTTTTTCCTGCAAAGCTTAAAATACTGCCTTCCATTCTTTCCGGAACGGTTACTTTATTTCCGCCAAAGGCCAGCACTGTTTTATTTGCGCATTTTTCAACATCTGCATCAATAAAATTCATCTGCGGCGTGCCGATAAAGCCTGCTACAAACATATTTACAGGATGGTTATAAAGCATGGACGGTGTATCCGTCTGCTGAATAACGCCATCCTTCATAACAACAATCCGGTCTGCCATGGTCAAAGCTTCCGTCTGATCGTGCGTTACATAAACAAAGGTTGTCTGCAGCTCCTTGTGAAGTGCAGATATCCGGCTTCTCATCTCGGTTCTGAGCTTTGCATCAAGGTTTGAAAGCGGTTCATCAAGCAGAAAAACCGACGGATCACGCACCATTGCCCTGCCAAGCGCAACTCTCTGCCTCTGCCCTCCCGACAGTGCTTTTGGCTTTCTGTTTAAATATTTTTCTATATCAAGCATTTTTGCCGCCGCACGAACCTTTTTATCAATTTCATCCTTAGGAGCTTTTTTCAGCTTCAGGGCAAATGCCATATTTTTATAAACACTCATATGCGGATAAAGGGCATAACTCTGAAACACCATTGCTATATCCCTATCCTTCGGCGAAACATCATTAACCATTCTGTCGCCTATATAAAGCTCGCCCGATGAAACATCCTCCAGCCCCGCAATCATACGGAGTGTTGTTGATTTGCCGCAGCCTGACGGACCAACAAGAATAACAAATTCCTTATCCTTGATTTCAAGATTAAGATTTTCAATTACCGTTGTTTTTCCCTCATATATTTTTGATACATTACTGAATTTAATAGATGCCATTTAGAATTCATCCCGTTTTTTATTTTTATATTGCATATACCATACATACCAACTCTGCCTGTATGCCTTTATCCCTTAACCGCTCCTGCTACAACGCCCTTTATGATATATTTCTGGCAGGCGATATAGAAAATGATAATCGGTATAATGGCAATAACAAGCATTGCCATAAATCCGCCCCAGTCTACAGCACCGTATGCGCCCTGCATTGCAAGCTGAATTGCAACGGGCATCGTTTTGTTCGATGTACCGAGTATAAGATACGGCAGCAGATAATCATTCCATATCCACATTGCATTCAGAATGGAAACCGTAATCGCCGTTGGCTTTAAAATAGGAAAAACAACCATAAAAAAGGTTTGCAACGGGCTGCAGCCGTCTATCATTGCCGCCTCTTCTATTTCGTGCGGAATGCTTTTTACAAAGCCGCTCATCATAAAAACGCTTAAGCCTGCCCCGAATCCAAGATAAACAAAAATAATGCCGATCAGATTATTCAGTTTAAGCGAGGTTACGGTAAATGTCATGGAAAACATAACCATCTGAAAGGGAACAATCATGCTGAATACAAAGAGGTAATAAAGAAGCCTTGTAAAGCCGGATTTCACACGGGTTATATACCAAGCCGCCATAGATGTGCATATAACAAGCACAATAACCGCAAAAACCGTTATGAACAAAGAACGGAAAAATGCAGGAATAATACCCGAATAATTAATTCCGTTTGCATAATTATCAAATCCTGCAAAGGTTTCGCTGTTCGGAAAAGAGAACGGAGCCGAAATAATATTGAATTTTGTTTTAAAAGAATTGATAAAAACAATTATAATCGGCGAAACAAACAGCGCCGCAAGAATACTTAAAAATACAAATACAAATGTGTTCGCAAGCTTTTTTCTTTTTATCATCAGCTTTCAACCTCTCTTTTCCTTGTCAGGCGAAGCTGAAGAAATGCAATACCTGCAACAATTATAAAGAAAATAACCGCCTTTGCCTGTCCAACACCCTGCCAGCCTGCTCTTCCGTAAAACGTGTTATAAATATTCAGTGCAAGCATCTCGGTTTCCCTTGCAGGCGCACCTGCCGTTAACGCAAGGTTTTGGTCAAAAAGCTTAAAGGAATTTGACAGCGTTAAAAACGTGCATATGGTAACAGACGGCATAACCATCGGAATGGTTATATATCTCAGTGTCTGAAAACCGCTTGCACCGTCTATCATGGCAGCTTCTGTTAAATCGCTCGGAATATTCTGAAGACCTGCAATATAAATCACCATCATATAGCCGATCATCTGCCAGTTCATTAAAACAACCAATCCCCAGAATCCGTATTTCGCAGCAAAGGTAATATCCACACCGAAATGCTCAAGCACGCCGTTTATAATCAGATTCCATATATATCCCAGAACAATTCCGCCGATAAGATTCGGCATAAAGAAAACCGTTCGGAAAAGGTTTGTGCCTCTTATCCCTCTTGTTAGTAAGAGTGCAAGAAGAAAAGCAAAAATGTTTACGGATAAAACGGAAACAACCGTAAATTTAACGGTAAACCAAAGGGAGTTCAAAAAGCTTTCATCCGCCGTAAAGGCTTTTATATAGTTTTCAAAGCCGGCCCATTCGGCATTTGTTACCGTTGTAAAGCTTGTAAACGAAAGATACAGACCGATGATAAACGGAATCAGAAACACAATTAAAAAGCAAATAAAGGTAGGCAGAAGAAAGAACGGAAAATATTTTTTTAATGCTTTATTCATTTATATTCTCCCGATTTCTGTTTCATTTTGCCATACTGCTTTCAGATTCCCACTTTGAAACAACCGTATTTTTAACATCCTCAAAGGATTTTGTTCCCTGAACATACTGAAGCAGTGCAGAGCCGAAATCCTCTTTGAAATTAAGGCTTGGGAAAACAGTAAACTGCCATGGAATATTCGTATAATTGCCGTCATTCATATAGCGTGCAATCTCTTTTGCAAGCGGATCATTCGGGGTTTCTTCTGCACTGAAGGTATCAAACGGAGCTATAAAGCCGAAATCATTAATAACATGGCTTTTGCCCTTTTCGCTTGAATAAAGCCAGTAAATAAAATCTGCTGCCGCCTTCTGCTCTGCTTCGCTTGCCTTGCTGTTTATTGCAAGGAAGTTTTCGGTTCCGATACAAAGCCCCTGCTTTTCTTCGCCTTCTATTCCCGTATAAATCGGAAGGAATTTAATCTTGCTTTCATCAACGGTATTGCCGCTGATATCATTAATCTGGCTCCATGCCCAGTTTCCGTTCTGCACCATGGCAGATTTGCCCTGTGCAAATTCAGCCATGGATTCATCAACAATTTTTTTGCCTAAATCCTTTTTATCGGAAACAGAGTTTTCCGTGTATAAATCAAAAATGTTTTTGAAGTTTTCGGCATATTCAAAGCTGATTTTACCTATGGCTTCCGAGGTTAAATCAACATTGTTCTTTTTAAATTCATAATAAACAGGGATATTGGCAAGATGTGTCTGCCAGCGCCAATCCTCGCCTGCTTTCAATGAGGTTGAGGAAAATACACCGACTATTCCCAGCTCTTTTCTGTTTTTCTGCATATCCTCAACAAGCTCTTTAAGAGCCTTGAAAGTATTGATTTCACTCATAGAGTTATAACTTGTAGCCTTGTTATTCAGTGCAAAATATTTATCCGTAATTGCACTGTTATAAATAATTCCGTAACCCTCAACAACATATGGAATTCCGTAAACCCTGCCCTCTGAGGTTACAGCCATATTTTTATCATTAAGATGCTTATAAATTTCCGTATCCGTAAGATCGGCGCAGTAATCCTTCCAGTTGATATAGCCCTTCGGTCCGTTTATCTGAAAAATCGTAGGCGCCTCATCCGTGGCCATTTTGGCGGTTAAGGTTTGCTCATAGCTGTTGTTTGCCGCCGTTTCCACAATAACCTTTATGCCGGTTTCCTTTTCATATTCATCGGCAACCTCCTGATATTTATCTGCAATTTCAGGCTTGAAATTAAGATATCTTATGCTTTTAACCGATGCATTGTTCGGGTTTGTATTGTTATTGGGTTTTTCCTCATTTCCCTTGCAGGCGGTAAAAACCAGACCGACAACAAGCACACTGAGTAAAACCGATGCTATTTTTTTTAGAGTTTTCATAATCATTCCTCCGTTTTTATTTATAGTTTGAGTGTTTGAGTTTTTATTGATTTTATGCGTTCTGTTTATAAAATTTAAAAATTCGCATAAAAAACGGGAGGATAACCTCCTCCCGCTGCTGCAATAATTTATGATTTATAATTAATCTGTCGGCGATGTAACATAATACCATTCAACAACATCCCCGTCCTGCAAAACATATTTTGACGCAGACGTCATTGGCTTTTTTCCGTTCACCGTATACATCCAGCCGCTTGAATTGCCGCAGTCCTTCTCAGCAAGCCCGCCGATAGATACAATATACGATTTATTCTGATGAACAACGGCGATCCCGTTTCGGCTGCACTGTTCACTGAGCAAATCAAAAACGGTTGTGCCCTTTTTTACATGGCATTTTGTTCTGTTTATTAAATATTTCGGATAATCGGCACCGTAAGCCGCAGCCCTTTCGCAGTTTACCGAAAACACAACCTGTATCTGTGCCTGCGTTTCTTTTTCGGAATTTGCTTCTGTATGTCTTACGGAGGTTTTCGGATTTGTTGCTTTTTCGGATACCTGTGTTTGTTTTTCCTTATTGGATGAAGCACCCGTCTGCTTTTCTGTTCTTACCTGCGTTGTATTTTCCGAATTTGACGAAATCTCCGTCTGCTTTTCCGTTTTGGAATATGTTGTTTTTTCCGGGGCAGACCGGGTGCTTTCGCTTTCCTTTTCTGTTTCGGAAAACGTGCCGTCTTCCGTACTGTTCTTTTCCGATACCTCCGATGAAGCAAAAGAACCGGAGGCTGCTTTCTCTGTGTTGCTGCCTTTTAAATTCATTCCTATGCCAACAGAAAGACATCCGACAATTAAAAGGCAAATAATTGCCGTAATTACTTTATGATTCATACGGATATAGTATCATTTTTTTTTCGAATTGACAACAATAAAAATGGATAGTATAATTTTTCTGTGCCGAGAGATGATCAGCTAAATCATTTCACGGGGAATGCGGTTAAAAGCCGCAGCAGCTCACTCTACTGTAAGCAGCTACAAACTCCATGCGCCACTCGGCTTCGGGGAAGGCGGAGCAAGGCAGCCAAACAAGCGTTGAACAAAATAAAGTTTAGCACTTGTTTAGCTATATACTGCAAGCCAGGATATCCGTTTGAGGCATAAATAAATTTTTACGGTGAGGTAATAAAAATGAAAAAAATTTTAGCAGCGCTCCTTTCCTTTGTGCTTGTTATGTCTGCATCCATAACAGCATTCGGAGCAACAACAACCGATGTAGACAAAATACTTGAATCGTCCGTAAAATATGCTTACGGCGATAAGGACGCCTTTGATGTTTCGGAATCAAAGGATTATTATCTTTATCTGTTAGCAGGCGGATATGATGAAAAAATCGAAAAATCGTATTTTAATTCCGTAAAAGAAGCTCTTGACGGCGGCAAAGCATTTGATATCGGAACACTTGCCCTGATTATCAGCAATTTAGTTTTTTCTCTTGAGGATCCGGCTGATTTTGAGGGCTATGATCTTTTGGATATGTTTGAAAAAGCAGGTGTTTCCGCACAGGATAATATATATTCCTATATGTATGCCGCAGATATTGCCTATTTATTTGAATATGACGAATTAGGCAAACAGCTTTGCGATACCTTCGTTTCAAAATACACGATGGGCACAGGCACTGATTTTTGGGGCGGATGGGGTACATCGGCAGATGACTTGTCCGTTTTCATCATTACACTTTCCACCTATTATGATGAATATGAGGATTATATCAAGGATGCCGTAACACTTCTTAAAGCATATAATACAGATGCCGGCTATGATAATTACGGTGCAAACGCAAACTCAACTGCTTTAGCACTTGCTGCTTATATTTCGGTTGATGACAGCCGGGCAGCAGAGGATGCCTATAATAAGCTTATGCTCTTCTATAATAAAGAAACAGGCGGCTTTAAAGGCAGCTATGATGACATTGTGGCAACAAAAGATGCTATTCTCGGCTTATCCTATTACTGGCTTATTGCCGATATTGATGACGGCACAAACGAAAATCCGGGAAGCTCCGATAAAGAGGAAAAGCCAACCGTTCCTGTTGTTAACATAAAAGACAAAACAGACAACAAAGAAAATGTTTCCTCAGATAACAAAGCCAAGGAAAGCAGCACAAAAACAGAGAAAGAGCCGCAGGCTTCGGCAAAATCTCCTGCAACAGGAGCACAAACAGCTGCCCTTGCAGCAATTGCAATGCTTGCAGCAGGCGGTGTTATGCTTGCAGCAAGAAAAAAAGAAGATTAATTTTTGATACAGAAAAAGCCTTTCCTCAGGGAGCACCTTAAGGAAAGGCTTGTTTTTATGCCGCAACGGGTATAATCCTGCGGTTTATTTTCTCTTTTTTGCTCTGTAATGCAGGGCTCTCAGTGAATTCGCAACTGCGATAAGGCATACGCCTACATCTCCGAAAACGGCAAGCCACATCGCATTTTCATCAAAAATACCGATTGCGCAGCCTATAATAATAAGAACCTTTACAAGAATGCTGAAAACAATATTTTCCTTAACAATCCGCATGGTTTTATCGGCAATCTGCCTGCCGACAGGAATTTTGGAAAGGCTGTCTCCCATAATAACAACATCAGCAGCCTCAATCGCTGCGTCAGCGCCGATTGCGCCCATTGCAATGCCTAAATCAGCCTCTGCAAGAACAGGTGCATCATTGATTCCGTCACCGGTATAAAGCACGATTGCTTGATCCGCTTTCTTTAATTCCCTTACTTTTTCAACCTTTTCATCCGGCAAAAGCTTTGCATAATAAGCATCAATGCCTGCCTTTTCCGAAATATCCCTTGCAATCGGTTCTTTATCACCCGTAAGCATAACCGTTTTGGAAAAGCCCTGCTTCTTCATTTCTGCAATTGCCTCTTTACTGTCTGTTTTAATAACATCGGCAAAAACAATGTCACCAAGAAATTCCTCTTCACTGCAAAGATAAATTGCCGTTCCGATAAGCGGCGTTTCCCTGAACTCTACGCCAACCTCCGCCATAAGCTTTTCGTTGCCTGCAAAATACTTTTTACCGTTCACAACTGCAGAAACACCTTTTCCTGCATAATTTTTTGCATCCTCAACCTTTAAAGCATCTGCATAATGCCCGAAGGCAAGACTGATGGATTTTGCAATCGGATGCGTTGAATATTTTTCACAGGCGGCAATAATTGCAAGAAGCTCCCTGTGCTCCGAAACATTTTCACAGTGGCAGTGAACGCATTCGCAGTTTACATATTCAAATTTACCGCTTGTAATAGTTCCTGTTTTATCAAAAACAGCCGTGTTGCATTTGGAAAGCATTTCAAGGAAATTGCTTCCCTTAATCAGAATTCCCTGCTTTGAGGATGCACCAAGCCCTGCAAAAAAGCCAAGCGGAATCGAAATAACAATCGCACAGGGGCATGAAACAACCAAAGCAGAAAGCCCCCTGTAAAGCCATTCGCTCCATTCCTGCCCGAAGAAAACAGGCGGAATAACCATAATAAGAAGCGCAATAAGACAAACGGCAGGCGTATAGATTTTAGCAAATCGGCTGATAAATTTCTCTGCACTGCTTTTCTTGCTGTCTGTATTTTCTATCATTTCAAGAATTCTTGCCGTGGTAGACTGATTATAAGGCTTTGAGGCTTTGATAATAAGCATTCCGTCTAAATTAACGGAGCCGGAAAGCACCTCTTCCCCCTCTGATACGGAAACCGGAATGCTCTCCCCCGT
Organism: Ruminococcaceae bacterium UBA3323; assembly: GCA_002361935.1. GTDB lineage: Bacteria > Bacillota > Clostridia > Oscillospirales > Acutalibacteraceae > Eubacterium_R. The sequence goes on from DESD01000049.1 coordinate 14,039, forward strand.
TAAGGCGGACATATCCACCTCTGCGCTTCCCTTAACGATAACACCGTCCAGATAAATTTTTTGACCGGGTTCTGCAATAAATTCCTCGCCTGCTTCAACCGCTTCGGGATTCACCTCTGCATTTTTGCCGTTTCTGATAACGGTAACAGACTGCGGTTTGTTTTCAATCATATCGGAAATGGATTTCCGGCTTTTGCCGACAGCCATATCCTGCAGAAATTCGCCGATTGTGTAAAGCAGAACAACGGCACAGCCTTCCGTATATTCACCGATTGCAAAGGCACCTACCGAGGCGATTCCCATAAGCAGATTTTCGTTAAAAATATTGCCGTGAATGATTCCCTCTATTGCCTCTTTAATAATATTGAAACCTACAATAAGATAAGATATGCCAAAACAGATAAGCGGTATTTTTTCATTTACATCGGTAAATTCATGCAGCAGATAGCCGACAACAAGAAACACACCGCCGCAGGCAATTTTAAAAATAAATTCTTTTTTATTTACCTCTGCTCCATGTTCATGGCCGCAGCCGCAGGCATCGCCGTGATTATGTGAATGTCCATGCCCGCAGCAACAAGCTTCGTTATGATTATGTTTTTTTCCGTTCATGATAATTCCTCTTCTATGTACGGCCCGTAAGGGCTTTTTTGTCAGGTATTTTTTTTGCTGCCTAAATAATAGTTTATTTATCAAATAAAGTCAACACTCCGTTTGAATCCATAACACCGAGAAATATGTTTTTAACCTCTTTCTCCTGCTGTTTTACTCGTCTTATCAGATCATTCTTATCAATTTTTGCATCTGCAAGATCATCTTCCATAATTTTGCCGTCCATAATAACATTAACGGTCAGCCCCTCACTCTGAGGAGCAAAGTTGAAATCCTTTGGATTAAGAGGTCTTTTTAAAGGAACAGGCATAAAACTTATTTTTCCCGTAGTTTCCATAATTGCATAATCAATATCTGCAATATTGAAATACCCTGCTATTCTTGCAGAAGTAAGCAAATCATTCAGTTCAATTCTTGCCTTTCTTAAATTTTTTTTATATATTTTTCCTTTATATATAAGGATAATGGGATTGCCTGTAATAAGCTGCCTTGCAGCACTGCTTTTCTGCGATAAAAAGGAAAAAAGCAAATCAAGAACGGCATAAATCACCATTGCCGTTACACCTTTCCACCATTCCATATCAAGATTCGTAGACATTTCGGCAGCTATTGAGCCTATTGTTATACCGACTACATAATCAAAAAAAGACAGTTCGGAAATCGCACGATAGCCCATTACTTTTGAAAGAATAAATAAAACAATAAAGGACACAACACCTAAGATTATAATATTTAAAAATTCCATAATATCACCTTTCAATATTTTTGTTAAACATATTTATATTATGAACAAAAAAACTGCTTTAAATTATATAAAATTTATGATATAATGAACAAACAGATGTGTATTGTTAAAAAAGGAGATTTTTATGAGCAAAAGAGATATTTCCATTGCAGTTTTCGGAATTGCCTGCAACCTTTCGCTTTTTCTTATAAAGCTTTATGTCGGCATAAGTTCAAACTCACTTGCAATATACTGCGATTCCGTTAATAATTTGGGAGATACTTTTTCAGCACTGATTGCACTTTTCGGATTTATTTTTATTGTAAAATCAAAAATGAGTGAAAGAAAAAGCGGCCGTGTTCAGGCGCTTTGTTCCTTTATCATAGGAAGCATTGTTGCCGTAACAGGCGGCTACTGTGTGTATACGGGCCTTGAAAGATTTATGTATCCCGTTCTGGTTTCGTATTCCTTCAAATATGCCGTGCTTATCATTATAACAGCGTGTGTGAAGCTTGTTATGGCGATGGTATATATAAGAAGCAACCGCAAATCTCCGTCGCCGGTCTATAAGGCGCTTATTCTGGACAGTTTTCTTGACTTTGCAATAACCACCATGGCGGTTATGGGATTTTTCCTAATTAATAAGCTTAACTATGCTGTAGACGGCGTTTTCGGCATAATAATCGGTATCATCATTCTTGTATCAGCCGCAAAATCTGTTTTCAGACAGGCAAAATTTCTTGTTAATGATTAAAAAAACAGGCAACAGAATTTCCGTTGTCTAAAATAATAAACAGCCGGCAGATCAATGCCGCTTTGCCGACTGCATCAAAAAGGGGTAGAAATTTATGGCAACAACAACAAAAGAAAAGAAAAAGGGAAAAGGAAAAATGGCGCTTATTATTTTAGGCTCTGTTATCGGCGTTATTGTGTTCGCCTTGTTAATCTGTATGTGCATAAGCCTTATCGGAATCAAATCAAACACAAATTTCATTAAATCAATAGAAGCGGTTTCCTATGAAAATCAGCTTAAGCCCGAAATTGCGGAGGACGGATATTATACATTTGTAACCGATGATAATTTCAAGGTTATGCAGCTTACGGATATCCATATCGGAGCGGGATTTTTAAGCATAAAAAAAGATTCAATGGCAATAAACGCCGTTTCTTCCATGATTCAGGAAGAAAAGCCGGATTTAGTTGTTGTTTCGGGAGATATTGCATATCCTATTCCGTTTCAGGCAGGCACCTTCAACAATAAGAATTCCGCAAGGCTTTTTGCTACCCTTATGGAACAGCTTGGTGTTTACTGGGCTCCTGCATTCGGCAACCACGATACGGAATCCTATTCCTATTACACAAGAGAGGATATCTGCGATTTTTACACAAGCGGCGAGTTCAGCCATTGCCTTTTACAGGCAGGTCCTGAAGAAGTAGACGGATCGGGCAACTACATTGTTAATGTAAAAAACACGGCAGGAAAAATTACCCAAAGCCTTGTTCTTATGGATTCTCAGTCCTATGTCGGCTCGGGAATAATAGACGGCATTATTATGAAATATGACAGAATTCACGATAATCAGGTTGAATGGTATAAGAGTGAAATCAAGGCATTAACCAAAGAAAACGGCGGTGAAACACCAAAATCGCTTGCTTTCTTCCATATTCCGCTTGTTGAATATAAAACCGCTTGGGAAGAATATGTGAATAACGGAAGCAAGGATACCGAAAATGTTAAATATTATTACGGAAAAGTAGGCGAAAAAGACAGCGGCATTTTCTGTGCGGAAGAAAACTGCGGTCTTTTTGATGCAGCAAAGGAGCTTGGTTCAACACAGGGCTTCTTCTGCGGACATGACCATTTAAACAATTTTTCCGTTGATTATAAGGGAATACGCTTAACCTATGGCTATTCTATAGATTACCTTGCTTATATCGGAATTATGAAATACGGTGCACATCGCGGCTGTACAATCATTGATATTGCACCTGACGGAAGCTTTGATACACATCTTGAAAACTATTATCAGGATAAATACAGCCCTGCAAAAGAAAAAGAGCAGGTAAGCATGGACAGCTGGATTCCTAAATATTAAAATAATCACGGAAAACACAATTTTCCGTGTTACGGCTTTATCATTAAAAAATTCAGTAAAAGTATTGACAAATTTTACTTTACACCATATAATACAGATACAAAATATTTTCAGGGCGGGGTGAGATTCCCCACCGGCAGTATAGTCTGCGACCTGTAATTCAAAAGATTACGGCTGAATCGGTGAAATTCCGATACCGACGGTAAACCAATTCTAATTGAAATTGGCAAAGTCCGGATGAGAGAAAATGTTTAAGGCTAAAAAAATAATATATGCCTTTCAGTCAGAACATTTACGCCCTTGATACTTTTGTATCAAGGGCTTCTCTTTTTGCAAAGCCCAAAAAGGAGAAATTCATTATGTCAGAAACAACCATCAAACAAAAAAAATCACAAAGCAGCAAAATTCATTATATTGCCGGCTGCGGAATGCTTGCCGCCTTTGCAACTGCGCTGCAGTATCTTGAAATTCCAAGCCCCGTTAGCTTTATCGCATTTGATTTTTCGGATTTGCCCGCGCTTATCGGATCCTTCGCCTACGGACCGATTGCAGGAATTTTAATTGAATTTATCAAAAACATTATTCATCTTGCAGTAAGCCGAAGCGGATTTATAGGCGAGCTTTCCAATTTCATACTGGGAGCCGTTTTTGTCGGCGTTGCCGGAATTATGTATAAACACAAAAAAACAAAGAAAATGGCTTTGCTTGCCGGTGTTATCGGCTCGCTCATTATGGCGGTTGTAAGCTATCCCTCAAATTTGTTTATCGTTTATCCTTTTTATTACAATTTTATGCCGAAAGAAGCCGTTCTGCAGGTTTATCAGAATTTATTTAAGGTAAACAGCATTGAAATGGCAATTTTAATTTACAATGTTCCGTTTACCTTTATCAAGGGTTTGATAAGCGTTGTTATTTCTGCATTGATTTATAAACCGCTCAGCCCGATTTTACACGGAAAAAAGAAATAAATATTTTTTTGCATAGATTGAGAAAGCTGCTTTTTTCTTTTGTTTTTTCCCTTATAGCTTTCTCAATACCATAAACAAAGCTTCCTTTATTAGGAAGCTTTGTTTGTTTTTTATCAAATTTACCAAAAAGATATAAATGCTTTTCTCATTTTTCTATTATCAAAGCAAACAATATTATTGCTATTTTTTTATCAATGCTGTATAATATCATAGTAAAATTATAATTAATGTTAAGGAGATAATCATTATGTTAGTTTCTGCAACCGAAATGCTTAAAAAAGCAAAAGCAGGTCATTATGCTGTTGGCCAGTTCAACATCAATAACCTTGAATGGACAAAATCTGTTCTTTTAACTGCACAGGAATTAAACAGCCCTGTTATTCTTGGTGTTTCAGAAGGCGCAGGCAAATATATGACAGGCTTTAAAACTGTTGCTGCTATGGTTAAAGCAATGGACGAGGAGCTTGGAATTACCGTTCCTGTTGCACTTCACCTTGACCACGGCTCATACGAAGGCTGCTACAAATGTATTAAAGCAGGATTTACTTCAATTATGTTTGACGGTTCACACTATCCTATTGAGGAAAATGTTGCTAAAACAACAGAGCTTGTAAATGTTGCTCACGCACTTGGTCTTTCCATTGAAGCTGAGGTAGGATCTATCGGCGGTGAGGAAGACGGCGTTGTCGGTGCAGGTGAATGTGCAGACCCTGAGGAATGTAAAATGGTTGCTGACCTTGGAGTTGATATGCTTGCAGCAGGTATTGGCAATATTCACGGAAAATACCCTGAAAACTGGGCAGGTCTTTCATTTGAAACACTTGACGCTATTCAGCAGAAAACAGGTGTTATGCCGCTTGTTCTTCACGGCGGCACAGGTATTCCTGAGGATATGATTAAAAAAGCCATCGACCTTGGCGTTTCAAAAATCAATGTAAACACAGAATGCCAGCTTTCCTTCCAGGAAGCAACACGTAAATATATTGAAGAAGGCAAGGATTTACAGGGCAAGGGATTTGACCCTCGTAAGCTTCTTGCACCGGGCGCTGAAGCAATCAGAGCAACCGTTAAGGAAAAAATGGAACTCTTTGGTTCAATAGGCAAGGCAAACGACTAAACAAATTAACAAAAATTCCCAGTCTTTTCAGACTGGGATATTTTTTTTTTAGTAAAAATAGTATTGAATAACATTTATTATAACTTTTAAAAATTCATTCTCAGCAAACAATAGTATTGCACGAAATTGTGCAGATTTATGAAAAGAGGAGAAAAATTATGAAAAAAAAGACAGCGAATATCATTAAAGGCGTCGGCGTTGCAATGGCAGTTGGTTCAGCAGTTGCAGCAGCAACATCTTCAATGGGTTCAAACAGCAAAAACACAAAAAAAACAATGCAGAAAGCCGTAAATAAAGTTTCAGATTTTGTTGATACTGTTTCTTCATTTATGTAACTTTCCTTTTTCCTCCCTTTTTTGGGAGGGAACCGCCTGCGGCGGAGAAATTCAGCTGCCTTACATAATATTATAGTCTATTTTTTCTTCGATTTTTTCTACATCCTGACCATCGATTTTTTCAATGAACGGCTTTATATCCACACCGAAAACGATTCCGTTTTCAAAAATATCCAGCAATGGCTGCAGCACAAAGCGCCTTTCAAACATTCTTGGATGAGGACATACTAAATTTTTCGTATTTGTTTTATAATCCTCTGCCATCAATAAGTCCAAATCAAGAATACGGGGACCGTTTTTCATTGCTCTTATTCTGCCGAAGCCGCTTTCAATTCCAAGACAAAGACCAAGCATTTCATGAGGTTCAAGTGCACTTTCAACAAGAATATTGCAATTATAAAAATTCTGCTGCCTTGCATAGCCCACAGGCTCTGTTTCATAAATACCCGAACGAATAAGAACATCTGTATACGGTGTTAAATTAACCGCATCAATGCATTTTTTAATGTTTTCCATCCTGTTTCCGATATTTGTGCCTATACCAAGAATATATCTCATTTTCTTCAACTCCTGTTGCGTGTGATATGAACACCCATGTATTCAAATTCTGCCGAAACTGGCGCTTCGGGCTTTTTAAGTTTTAATTCAATTTTAAAAACATCGGGATATTCCTCAAATACTGCATCGGAAACAACCTGTGCACATTTTTCAAGCAAATCATATTTTTCGGATGTAAAAACACGGCGAACGGTTTTCACAACCTTTGCATAGCTTACTGTATCCTCAACCCTGTCACTGTGGCAGGCTTTATTCATATTAACGGATAATTCAATATCAAAAATGAAATTCTGTCCGTTTTCTTTTTCTTCGGGATTTACGCCGTGATATGCAAAAAGCTTTAAACCTTTTATTAAAATTTTATCCATAATAATCACAAAACCTCTGTGCCTTCCTTATGAAAGAGAGGTGAGTGCAAAGCACTCGGAGGAATTCCTTTCAAATTTTAGTATTTCAAATTTTTCTTCAGAGCCTCTGCCATATAAATTCCCTGCTTTTCATGCTCAACATCATGCAGACGAATGATATCGGCACCTCCGAAAATTGCCGCAGTATCCGCCGCAATATTTCCGTATATACGCATTTTGGGATTTTCCTGCCCTGTGCCCTCTTTGATAACACGCTTTCTGCTTGTGCCGAGAAGAAGCGGAAATCCGGCTAATTTATACATGGAAATATTGGCAATAAGGCTCATATCCTGCTGTCTTGTTTTTCCGAAGCCGATACCCATATCAAGACAAAGCTGATTTCTGTTTACACCAAGGCTTTCTGCTTCGTTTACCGCTTTTTCAAAAAATTCCCGAACCTCTTTAACATCTCCGTTGCCGTTATGCATGATAATCCAGCCTGTATTGCTGTTTTTAACTGCTTTTGCCATATCCCTGCTGATAACACCCGAAACATCATTAATAATGCTTGCACCTGCTTTAGCAGCCTTTTCCGCCACATAAGGATAATATGTATCAACCGAAACAGGAACTGAAATTTTACCTTTTAATGCATTTAATACAGGCTCCAAACGGTTCCATTCCTCTTCCTCTGAAACAGAAACATGCCCGGGACGTGTTGACTGACCGCCGACATCTATAATATCGGCACCGTCTTTTTCCATTTTTATCGCAGTTTGAACTGCTTGTTCAGGAGAATAATTATCTCCGCCGTCTGAAAAGGAATCGGGTGTAACATTAATAATTCCCATAATCAATACTTTTTTTCCATATTCAATTTTAAATTTATTACAGTTCCAAATCATCTTTTATTTCCTTATTTTTATTTATCAAGAAGCGCAAGAACCTCTGCCCTTGTTCTTGAATCGGAGCGCATTATACCTCTTAATGCAGATGTCTGTGTTTTGCTGCCGGGAGCCTTTGCGCCCCTTATCGTCATACACATATGCTCTGCCTCAATAATTACGGCAACACCTTTGGGATTCATCTTTTCTTCAAGAAAATCAGCAATATCATGCGTTAATCGTTCCTGAACCTGCGGCCTTTTTGCAAAATTATCAACAATTCTGGCAAGCTTTGATAATCCGATTATTTTATTATCGCTTGGAATATAGGCAATATGAGCCTTGCCGACAAACGGCAGAAGATGATGCTCACACATGGAAGCAAACGGAATATCCCTTACAATAACCATATCATCATTTGATTTTTCATCAAAAAATTTCAGATGTTTTTCGGGATTTTCGCTTAAGCCTGCAAAAACCTCTTCATACATTTTTGCAACTCTTTTCGGCGTTTCAACAAGACCGGCTCTTTGAGGATTTTCTCCTACTGCTTCCAAAATATCTCTTACCGCATTTTCAATTTTTTTCTTATTTTCTTCTGTAATCATTTTACTTTGCCTTTCCAAAATCAAAGAATTTTTTTATTTCTATATTCATTCTTATTTATTAAAATATCCTTTTATTTCATTAACGGATGAGAAAACAATTTTATTGCCTTCATAAACGGGAGAAACGGAATAAATTGCCGCACCGGTTGTTTCATCGCTTAAAACTCTTATTTCATCATCCGCTTCGTTATAATCCTTAATTGTAATATTCGTTACCGAATTATCAATCAGTCTTGAAAATATTCTTTCCTTTTTTTCAAAATTTTCAGGATTTATCTGCTGTGACAGAGCATTCAAAATTAAATCATCAACAAGATCATATCTTTTCTGCGTCAAATAATATCGCATTAATTTTGATGACAGGTCGCCGTCTATCTCCTGGCTTCCGCTGCTTACCTTAATATTGAAGCCATAATAAGAATTATCCTTATATCTGATATCTTCTGAAACCGTATAGTTGATACTGCCCATATAATCAAATAAATCTCTGTATTCTTTTGTATTCTGGCTGATAAAATAATCAATTTCCACTCCGAAAAGACTGCTTACGGCATTCAAAACATTTCCCGCATTGCCTTTTTTATAGATATCGGATATTTTATTTCCTTCAATTTCGGTTTCGGCATCCATTGTGCATACGGAATAGGACAAATCATCCAGATCAACCTGAATTAAAGCACATACATATACATCATCCGTATCCTTGTTATTCATAATAAAAAGAAAATTATTTTTTCCGCTTACATTCGGCAATGTTTTCGTATTATCCTCTTCCACAATTTCAAGGTTATTCGGTTTAAAAAATTTCTTTACAGAAAAATCATATTTTATTCCGAAAACAGCTAAAAAAACAATTGTAAAAACAACAATAAATGCAAGAAGGGCAAATAATATCTTTTGCTCTAAATCAGATTTGAATTTTGTTGACGGAATATATATATCACCGCGGTTTTTAAATAATCGCATCATATCACCCTCTTAGACTAACATTATACATTAGTTAATAATTCAAAACAAGATATAATTTGTTAACGCTTATTGCATCCGAAAATTGATTTTTTATTCACTGAAATTCTTTTTATTATATATATTTACTATATTATATATTTATATAATATTTATAAATAAGTATTGAATATAATTTAAAACAATGTTATAATAAAAATATATTGGATTTTTCCGCGATAAAGCAAATTATCGTTTATAATAGTTATAAAGCAAAGGAGAAATAATGGATACATATAATGATATTTTAAAGGCTGTTCTTGATTACTGCAGACCTAAAATTTCATCCACGGCGTTTGACTGCTGGATAAAAGATATTAAAATTACAAGCTTTGAAAATAATACCTTTACCGTTTATTTAATCAGCCCGATGAAAAAGAAAATTGTTTCTGAAAAATACGATAATTTTTTAAAAAAAGCATTTGAAGAAACCATCGGTTTTGATGTTGAACTGCAATATGAATGCCCAAATGAAGAATCCATTTTCTATAAAAATGATTTTGAAAAAGACAGGGAAAAAGCAAAAAATATTAATGAAGCAATTGTGAATTCGGATAATCTTCCGGCAGATCAGTTTACCTTTGATACCTTTATAGAGGGTCCATCAAACAGATTTGCATACAGAGCATCCATGGCCGTTGCCGATAATCCCGGCGGTTCTGTTAAAGCAGAAATTTCATTCAGCAATTACAACCCTCTTTTTATTTACGGAAAATCAGGTCTTGGAAAAACGCATCTTTTAAATGCAATCTGCTTTGATATCCATAAAAAATATCCTGCACTTAAAATTATTTCAACAAGATCAGAGGATTTTACAAATGAATTTATTGATGCCCTCGGTAAAAAAAGAGTGGATGAATTCAGGGATAAATTCAGAAGCGTGGATGTTCTTTTAATAGACGATATTCAGTTTATTGCCGGCAAAGAACAAACAGAAGAGGAATTTTTCCACACCTTTAATTCTTTAGTTGAAAACGGCAAACAGATTGTTTTAACATCAGACAGACCGCCAAAGGAAATCAAAAGCTTAACGGAAAGGCTTTGCAGCCGTTTTGAAAACGGACTTCTTGCAGATGTTAAAACACCTGAATATGAAACACGTTGTGCCATTATTAAACGCAAAGCAGATCTTTTGAATTTTGAAATACCGGATAATGTTGTTGAATTCATTGCCGATAAAATCAAAACCAATATAAGGCAGCTTGAGGGTGCAACAAAAAAGCTTTTTGCAATGAGCAACCTTTCGGGAACTACACCTTCACTTGCTCTTGCCCAGCGTGTTATAAAGGATGTTACAACAGATACACAGCCCCTTCCCGTTACGGTTCAGAAAATTGTTGAGGAAATAGGACGGTGCGAGGGTATTTCTTCAGAGGATTTATACAGCAAAAAAAGAAAAGCCAATATTGTTCACGCAAGGCGTATTGCCATCTATATAATGAGAGAAATTACCAACAGTACATATGAGGTAATCGGAGATACATTCGGCTTTAATTATTCAACCGTTCTTTTTCATTACAATGAACTTATTAAAGAGATGGAAGCGGATTCAAAGCTGAAAAGAAGAATTGAGGATATGATTGATAATATAAAAAGTGAAGAATATTAAATTTATATCCTTAAAACAGGCAAAAAAATTTGAATAAAAAGAAAAAAGTTTTCAACAACTTATTGCTTTTCACTAAACATTTTTTAAACAATCTATGTTGAAAACAGAAATTGTAAACATTTTCAAAAAATTATAAACAAGATATCATTAAAAATAAAAAACCGATTTTTGGCTTGTAATAAAGAAAAATTATAGTTTTCAACAATTTTAACATTCCTTATTACTACTACTGTAATTATCCTGTTATATTAACAGCAAATTCTGATTTTTTTCAAAAATGGAGGATACACGATGAAATTCAGCTGCAATACAAAAAAATTAAATGAAGCATGCGCAAATGTTTTCAAGGCCGTAAGCCAGAAGGTTACAATTCCTACAATTGAAGGAATTTTGATTGAATGCGGAACGGAAATTTTAAGCCTTACAGGCTATGATTTTGAATTTGGAATTACAACAACGCTTATGGCAACCGTTACAGAGCCGGGATCTATCGTTATCAATGCAAAAATTCTTTGCGATATTGTTCGCAAGCTTGCAGCGGATACAGTTACGATTGAAACAAACGGAACCTCTGTTTCCATTACATCGGGTGCTGCACAGTATAATATTACAGGTATTGATGCAAATGATTATCCGGAGCTTCCAAGCGTATCGGGCGGATATCCTTTATTTATTGAAAAAACAATGTTTCACAAAATGGTTGCGCAGACCTTGTTTGCCGTTGCCGAAAATGAAAATTCGAAGCCTGTTCATACCGGTTTAAAATTTGAAATGAGCCTGAATCAGCTTCGTCTTATCGGTGTTGACGGATACAGGCTTGCAATTTCAACAGAAACCATCAGCTATGAGGGCGAGGATTTTTCTTTTATCGTTCCCAAGAAAACAATAAGAGAAATTATGAAATTAACCGGTGTTGATGAAGCAAAGGATATTTCTGTCAGCGTAGGAAAAAGACATATTATTTTTGAAATCGGAGATTACAGCATTATAAGCCGCCTTCTTGACGGAGATTTCCTTGATTATCATGCTGCCGTTCCGAAAAAAAGCGCAACAACGGTTCTTATAAATACAAGAGAAGCAATTGCCTGCATAGAAAGAGCTATTCCTGTTGTTGAAAATAATGCTAAAAATCCAATCAGATGCTTATTTGACAAGGATGAAATGAGAGTTTCAACCGTTTCCGCACGAGGAAGAGTAGTGGATTATACGCATGCAAATGTCAGCGGAGAAAGGGTTGAAATAGGCTTTAACTCAAAATATATGCTTGATGCACTGAATGCGGCAGATACGGATGAGGTAAGGATAGAGCTTGGCGGTCCTGTAAGCCCGGTCAAGGTTCTTCCCGTAAACAATGATAATTTCTTATTCTTGGTACTTCCGATGAGGTTGAAAAGTGAAATATAAATTAAAGATTGCCGATAGGCAGGAAGAAATCATAAAAATAAAAACAGAATTTATAAAGCTGGACAGTTTGCTTAAATTTTCAGGCCTTGCCGAAAGCGGCAGCTTTGCCAAAATGATGATTGAGGAAACCAATATCAGAGTTAACGGCGAAAGATGCACGGCAAGAGGAAAGAAAATAAGAAACGGCGATATCGTTTCTGTTAAGAATATAGATTTAAAAGTTATTCATGAAGATTAACAATATAGAAATTCAAAATTTTCGGAACATTGAAAATCTAAAAACAGATTTTGATGATATTAATATTATTTACGGTGAAAATGCACAGGGAAAAACAAATCTCTTAGAGGCTGTTTATCTTTTTACCGGCTCTAAATCCTTTCGCGGTGTAAAAGACAGCCAGCTTATTCGGTTTTCGGAAGAATTTTCAAGGCTGAGAGCTGAATTTTACAGTAATAAAAGAAAGCAGAATGCTGAAATTTTAATTAAAAATAAGCGGACAGCTACGCTGAACGGAATAAAAAAATCTGCTCCCGCCATGCTGGGGGATGATATCAAGGCAGTTATTTTCAGCCCTGTTCATCTTTCCATGGTTAAGGATGGGCCGATTGAACGAAGAAAATTTATTGATAATGCCTTGTGCCAGTTGAATTCAAATTACAGAAACGCTTTAAAGGAATATAACCGCTGCCTTACACAAAGAAATATTGTTTTAAAGGATATGCAGCAATACGGCGGACTTGATGATATTCTGTATGTATGGAATCTGAATTTTGCAAAATCAGGCGCAAGAATTATTTATCAGAGGCAAAAGTATATTGAAGCTCTTTTACCGTATGCCAAGGAAATATTTAAAGGCTTGTCTTCCGGAAAAGAGGATATTGATTTAGTTTTAAAGGGCAGTTTTGAATATGAAGGATTAAGTGCCGCTGAAATTGAAAACAGTCTGTTGGACGAGCTTGAAAAAAACAAATCCATTGATATTCTGAATAAAAATACTTCTGTCGGTGCACATAGGGATGATCTTGAAATTTTTATAAACGGACGGGAAGCCAGAATTTTCGGAAGTCAGGGGCAGCAGAGAAGCTGTGTTATTGCATTAAAGCTTGCGGAATCAAGTTTGCTTCATGAAAAAACGGAAATTATGCCTGTTGCACTTTTGGATGATGTTATGAGTGAGCTTGATGAAAAAAGGCAGGATTATATTCTGAATCATATCAGAGAGTGGCAGGTTTTTATTACCTGCTGTGATAAAAACACAATTTTAAGATTAAAAAAAGGCAAAACCATTCATTTGGAAAACGGCAGAATTATTGGAGAATAAATGTATTTACACCTTGGAGAAGATACTGTTATAAACAGCAAAAAGGTTTTAGGTATTTTTGATATGGATACATCAACCGTAAATAAAGCAACGAGGGATTATCTTGAAAAAGCCGAAAAAGAAAACAAAATAATTTATGTTAACTTTGAGCTTCCGAAAAGCTTTGTAGTTACAGATGATAAAATTTACGTAAGTCCGCTTAATACAAGCACCTTACTAAAAAGAACAAAAACAGGAATTAAAATGTGAAAATTCACACCATTCCGATTGTATTGTCCTCAAAGTTTGCCTGCGGCATAAATTTGAGATGACTAAATTCACATCACGCCTTGTACGGCTACGCAAGGAAGCCCGTGATTTTTATGATTATTTGTAGCCAGAAAGGCTATGTGAATTAAAATGAGCGAAGAAAATAAGACAATTCTTGAAGAAGATGATATGGATACAGTTGTAACCGGCGAGTATTCGGCAGAGGATATTCAGGTTTTAGAGGGATTGGAAGCTGTTCGCAAAAGACCCGGTATGTATATCGGATCAACAGGTCCGAGAGGACTTCATCATCTTGTTTACGAAATCGTAGACAATTCCATTGATGAAGCACTTGCAGGTGTTTGTACGCATATTGAGTGTGACATTCTGCCTGATAATATTATAACGGTTCGTGATAACGGACGCGGTATTCCTACAGGTATCAATGAAAAAACAGGTCTGCCTGCCGTTACCGTTGTTTTAACCGTGCTGCATGCAGGCGGTAAGTTCGGCGGAAGCGGTTACAAGGTTTCCGGCGGTCTTCACGGTGTTGGTTCATCTGTTGTTAATGCTCTTTCGGAATGGCTTGAGGTAGAGGTTACCCAGAACGGACATATTTATGCACAGCGCTTTGAAAGAGGAATTCCCGTTAATGATTTACATATTATCGGCGATGCAGACGGACATGGAACACTGATAAGATTTAAAGCGGACGGCGAAATATTTACCGAAACAACAATCTATGATTATGAGGTTCTTGCACGCAGGCTTCGTGAGCAGGCTTTCTTAAATGCAGGATTATCAATTACGCTTTCAGATAAAAGGTCAAGTGATCCCGAAGAACAAATAAGTGAAGAATTTTGCTATGAGGGCGGTATTAAATCCTTTGTTGAATATATCAATACCAGCAGAGGGCTTAATCCTGTTCAGGAAGAGGTTATTCATCTTTCAACAACCAAGGGAGACAGAAGCGCCGAGGTTGCAATCTGCTATACGGATTCTTACAATGAAACCATGCTTTCCTTTGCAAATAATATCAATACAATTGACGGCGGTACGCACGAAACAGGTTTTAAAACCGCTTTAACAAGAGTTTTCAATGATTACGGCAAAAAATTCGGTATTCTTAAAGATAGTGATAAAAAATTAACAGGTGAAGATGTAAGAGAGGGTATTACTGCTGTTATCAGCGTTAAGCTTACGGAAGCTCAATTTGAAGGACAGACAAAAGGAAAGCTTGGCAATACGGATATTACAAGTCTTGTTTCTTCAATGGTTTATGAAAAGCTTTTAACCTATTTTGAAGAAAATCCGGCTGTTGCAAAAACAATACTTAATAAATCGCTCGATGCATCAAGAGCAAGGGAAGCTGCAAGAAAAGCAAGAGAAAATGCAAGACGAAAATCTCCTCTTGAAAGCAATTCGCTGCCCGGAAAGCTTGCAGACTGCACAAGTAAAGATCCTACAAAATGTGAAATTTATATCGTAGAGGGAGATTCTGCAGGAGGATCTGCAAAAGAAGGAAGAGACAGAGAACATATGGCAATTCTTCCTCTTTGGGGTAAAATGCTTAATGTAGAAAAAGCAAGAGTTGATAAAGTTTATTCAAATGAAAAGCTTGTTCCTGTTGTTATGGCTCTCGGCACAGGCATTGGAGAAGAATTTGATATTACAAAGCTTCGTTATCATAAGATTGTTATTATGGCTGATGCCGATGTTGACGGTGCGCATATCAGAACCCTTCTTTTAACTTTCTTTTTCAGATATATGCCTCAAATTATTGAGGATGGCTATGTTTATCTTGCTCAGCCGCCTCTTTTTAAAGTTTCCAAAGGAAAAAAGAGTGCTTATGCATTTTCTGATGAAGAAAGAGATCAAAAAATTGAAGAATTCGGCGGAGATTGTGATATTCAGCGTTATAAAGGTTTAGGTGAAATGGATCCAAGCCAGCTTTGGGAAACAACAATGGACCCTGAATTCAGAACAATGAAAAGAGTTACAATTGAAGACGGACAAAGAGCATCCGAAAACTTTTCTATCCTTATGGGTGATAATGTTGAACCACGCCGTGAGTTTATAGAAAAGAATGCAAAATTCGTTGAAAATCTTGATATATAATTTTTATACATTAATCTGATTTTCTCTGTAAAATAAAGGAGCAATAAAATGCCTGATGAAACAATAAGATATGATAATCAAAAAATAATTGATGTTGAAATTAGCACAGAAATAAGAAAAGCATTCCTTGATTATTCAATGAGTGTTATTGTAAGCCGTGCTCTTCCGGATGTAAGAGATGGTTTAAAGCCTGTTCACAGAAGAATACTTTATGCTATGTATGATAACAGCCTTTATCCTGACAAGCCGTATCGTAAATGCGCTACAACTGTCGGCGAAGTTTTGGGCCATTATCATCCGCACGGTGATGCTTCTGTTTATGATGCAATGGTAAGGCTTGCACAATCGTTTTCAATGCGTCATCCGCTTGTTGACGGTCACGGAAACTTCGGTTCTATAGATGGTGACCCACCTGCTGCTTACCGTTATACAGAAAGCCGTATGAGCAAAATCTCTATGAAAATGATAGAGGATATAAAAAAAGAAACCGTTGACTGGTTGCCGAACTTTGATGATACAACCAAAGAACCGCAGGTTCTTCCTGCCCGTTTTCCAAATCTTTTGGTAAACGGTTCTTCAGGTATTGCTGTTGGTATGGCAACGAATATTCCGCCTCATAATATGAAAGAAGTTATTGAGGGTATGTGCTGCCTTATTGATAACCCGGATGCTGAACTTGATCAGATAATGGAACATATCAAGGGCCCTGATTTTCCAACTGCAGGCATTATTATGGGCACAAGAGGAATAAAAGAAGCCTATGCAACGGGAAGGGGCAAAATCTATGTTCGTGCAAAGGCAGAAATTGTTGAAGCAAAGAATGATAGATATAAAATCGTTGTAACAGAAATACCATATGGTGTTAATAAAGCAAGGCTTATTACAAGAATTGCAGATCTTGTGAAAGAAAAAAGGCTGGAAGGCGTTGCTGATGTTCAGGATTATTCAGACAGACGCGGTATGCATATTGAGGTTGTTGTTAAAAAGGATGCAAATGCACAGGTAGTTTTGAATAATCTTTACAAAATGACGGATATGCAGGTTACTTTCGGTGCAATTATGCTTGCACTTGATGATGGTGTTCCGAAAGTTCTTTCTCTTAAAGAAATACTTCAGAAATATATCCTGTTCCAAAAAGATATTGTTAAAAGAAGAACAGAATTTGATCTTAAAAAGGCACAGGAAAGAGCACATATTTTAGAAGGTCTTGCAAGGGCAATTGATATTGTTGATGATGTAATTGCAACAATTCGTGCCTGCAGAGGAACCCAGGCTGAAGCAAAGCAGGCCATTATGGATAAATTCGGTTTTGACGATTCTCAGGCAAGTGCAATTGTAGCTTACCGTATCGGTCAGTTGGCAGGGCTTGAAATTGAAAAAATATTGAATGAACTTGATGAGCTTCACGAAAGAATTAAAGATTTTCTTGATATTCTTGCAAATGAAAACAGAATTCTTGATCTTGTAAAATCAGAAGCACGTGCTATCGGTGATAAATTCGGTGATGACAGAAGAACGGAAATTTCCGCTTACACAGGTGATGTTGAGGATGAGGATTTAATTCCGGTTGAAGAATCTATCTTAACGCTTACAAATATGGGCTATATGAAGCGTATGACCGTTGATACCTATAAAGCGCAGAACCGAGGCGGCCGCGGAATTATGGGTATGAGCAGAAGAGAAGAGGATGTTGCAAAAACAATGTTTTCCTGCTCCTCCCACGATGTTGTATTTCTCTTTACCAACAAGGGTAAGGTTTTCAAGAAAAAAGCATATGAAATTCCTGCTTCTTCAAGAACGGGAAAGGGTATGAATGTTGTGAACCTGCTTCCGCTTGAAAAGGATGAAACCGTTTCGGCAATGGTTAAAATTCCGGCAGAGGAAAACAGAAAATATCTATGTATGGTTACCAAAAAGGGTATTATCAAAAGAACGGATATCAATGAATATCAGCATATCCGCCAAAGCGGTATTATCGCCATAAATCTTGACGAGGGTGATGAGCTTGCCTATGTTGAAATTACCGACGGTGAAAGAAAGCTTGTTGTTGCAACGCATGATGGCATGAGCATTTGCTTTGATGAAACGGATGCAAGGCTGATCGGAAGAACAGCAAGAGGTGTAAGAGCAATTTCACTTGCCGAGGGCGATTATGTTGTTGGCTTTGCCGCTTCACTTGAGGGATATACGCTTCTTACGGTTTCCGAAACCGGCTTCGGCAGAAAGAGCAGCTTTGATGATTACAGAGTTCAGAGCCGAGGCGGTAAAGGACTTATTAACTACAGAACATCGCAATACGGCAAGGTTGCAATGATTGCACCCGTTACCGAAAATGAAGATGTTATTATGATAACAAGTGACGGTATTGTTATCAGAACGCATGTTGATCAGATTTCTACCTTCTTAAGACCAAGCAAGGGCGTTAAGGTAATGAGAGTGAATGAAGGAGAAAAGGTTGCAACAATTTCTGTTGTAGACAGGTTTGAAGAAGAACTTGAAGATGCAGAAGAGAATGAAGCAGCAGAAGAAGCAACAGAAGAATAAATTTTTTAAGGGCAGCGTTAAGCTGCCCTTTTACTATGCTTGTTTTATTCTGCATATTTTTTTATCAATGGTTCTTTATGAAGGGTGTTGCCGTATATTTATATTTTTATAAATTATTTTTTTTGCGATTTATATAATTTTCCATACCTTATTTACAATTTATTTATTGAAATCTATATAAATATAATATATAATGCTATGTGTATGAAAATTTTTGAGAGGAGAAATCGCAAATGGGTACCCCGGATTACGATTTAGACGATATTCTTAATGAAATTATAAATAAAAATGTTGGCGAGGATATCAAAGCCAAAATGGATGAGATAGACAGGGCAAAAGAAGAGGCAAAACAGGGGGACAAGCCTGAAAAGGAAAAACCCCAGCCTCCGAAAGAAGCAAAAGCAGAGCAGCCTGCAAAACCGCCGGTAAAAGCCGATGTGCCGAAGAAAGAGGCACCGAAAAATGAACAAGCCAAGGCAGAGGCTGTAAAGAACGAGCCGCAGGCTCCGAAAAAAGAAACTGTTGCAAAATCAACAGCAACGGTTGTATATAAGGAAGAGCCGAAAAAGGAAACACCGAAAGCTGCTCCTGCGGCACCAACGGCAGTAAAAAAAGAGCAGGAAGCAAAGCCTCCTGTAAAGCCTGATTTTAATATGGACGAACCTTTTCTTGAAAGCAACCGGGAGGTTCCGAAGGATGAAGCCGAGGGAAGCGTTAATCTTTTTGACCTTGGCGGATATGCAGCAGAAGAGGCCCCGAGAAGCGTGAGAAGAGAAAAAAAGAAAAAAAGCAAGAAAAAATGGCGCAAAACAACTGCAGGAAAAATATGCATTTCTTTAATTCTTGTGCTTGCTATTGCCATTGTAGGTACGGGCGGCTATGCCGTTTGGTATGTAAACGATATGCTTAACGGTATTACAGAGCAGGATCCGAATACTCCGAACACCACAACGGATGTGTGGAAGGGAATGGACGAGTTCTACGAAAGCTTTGATACTATCAATGAAAATGAATATTCTTCATCCTACCGTGATATGGTTAAAAAATGGTATTATAACGGCGAGCCGGTAAGCTCAAGCAATGTTTTGAATGTTATGCTTATCGGTGAGGATACACGCGGAGATGAAATTTCAGAAAGCGGAACAAGAGCCGACTCTGCAATTATCGGTAGCGTAAATACACAGACCGGAGAGGTTCTTTTAACCTCTATTCTTCGTGACTCCTATGTTTATTATGAAACAACACCCGGCGATGAAAGCACGGGAAGGTACGGCAAAATAAACGGAGCCATGGCTTTCGGCGGCATAGACTGCTATATCAATGCTGTTGAAAGAATGTTCAAGGTAAATATTGATAACTATGTTATCGTAAACTTTACAAGCTTCCAGAATATTATTGATTCACTCGGCGGCGTTACGGTAACAATGAGCGCAGCGGAAATCAGGGAAATCAACAATCACCCGAATACTTACGGCGGCGTATCTATCAGTGGTGAGGCAGGAGATCTTCTTCTCAGCGGTGAGCAGGCACTTGCCTATTGCAGAATAAGACACCTTGATTCCGATAATGTTCGTGCAGACAGACAGAAAACTGTTCTTCTTTCTCTGTTCAAAAAGGTAAAGGATGCTTCAACAATGAAGCTTGCCGAGCTTGCAACAACGCTTATGCCGTATGTTAAAACGGGATTTTCCAAGAAAGAAATTCTTTCAATCGGCCAGTACGCCCTTTCCCACGGCTGGATTTCATATAAAACGGTAACCTATACGGTTCCTACGAATGAAACAAATACAGACGGAACGGCGCTTACAACCTGCAAGGGCGGAACCTATTACGGTGAATGGATCTGGAAGGTAGACTGCCCGCTTGCAGCGCAGATACTGCAGAAAAAGATATACGGAAAAACAAGCATTTCCCTTGCCGAAAACAGGCAGAATTTTGCTTCACTCAGCGACTATTAATAAAGGAATATAAGAAAAGAAAAAGACACTTCCCCGTGAAGTGTCTTTTTGTGTTTTTGCTTAAAAAGTGCCTTTTACAATATCGTTGTGCAATTCAATAAACATTTCGGATGTTGTTTTTGTGCTCATCTTTTTAAATTCATCCAGG
>DESD01000053.1 GCA_002361935.1 Ruminococcaceae bacterium UBA3323
GTTTATGTGAAAAACCCACAAATTATTTACTTATTTTTATGTAATAAAAACAAAAGTTATGAATAAATTGTTTAATATAAACATAAAAATTGACATTCGTTAAAAAGTATTGTACAATATTTACAAATAAATAAATTAATAAGAGGAATCGTTATGAAAATTTATGATGCTAAAGACATAAGAAACGTTGCTGTTGCAGGTCATGCCTCAAAGGGTAAAACTACTTTAACGGAGGCTATGCTTTATATTGCAGGTGCAACGGAAAGAATGGGGAAGGTTGCAGACGGCAATACTGTAACGGATTATGATTCTGAGGAAAAGAAGCGCACGCTTTCAACCTCAAGCGCTGTTGCCCCTGTTGAATATAATTCCAAGAAAATTAACTTTATTGATACACCCGGCCTTTTTGATTTTGCCGAAGGTGCAGCTGAAGGATTAAGGGCGGCTGAAACGGCAGTTATTGTTGTGTCTGCACGTTCAGGTCTTGCAGTCGGTGCTGAAAAAGCTTTCAAAAATGCAGGTTCAAGAAGAATGGCAAGAATTATTGCCGCTTCCAAAATGGATGATGAAAGAGCGGATTTTTATAAATCCTTCAATGGTATGGTTGCAAAGTTCGGAACGATGGTCTGCCCGATTGTGGTTCCCGTTATTTCAGACGGCAAGGTTGCCGCATATTACAGTATGATAGATGATACTTCCTATGCTTATAAGGGCACTAATGTTGCTTTCATTGATGCTGTTCCGGATGATGTGCCCCGTTTTGAAGCCATTAAAGAGGTGTTTAACGAGGCTGTTGCCGGAACAGACGAAGAGCTTATGGAAAAATATTTCGGCGGCGAAGAGCTTACAAGAGAGGATAAAATAAAAGGCCTCAGAATCGGTGTCAAGGACGGCTCAATTATTCCCGTATTCGCATTAAGCGGTGCAACAGGGGAAGCCTGTGATCTTCTTCTTGATTTTATTGCCGAGGTTTGCCCGGCACCCGAAGCCGAATATGCAATCAGCAACGATGAACCTGTTGAGCTTTCCGCAGATGCAAACGGACCTCTTGCGGCTGTGTGCTTTAAAACAGTTGCCGATCCGTTCATCGGCAAGCTTTCCTTTTTCAAGGTGGTAAGCGGTAAAATAACGCCGTCAACCGTGCCGTATAATGCAAACACAGGCAGGGAAGAAAAGCTTGGAAAAATTGTTAATATGTTTGGCGCAAAGCAGCTTGATGCTTCCGAGATAACGGCAGGTGACATCGGTGCTGTTGTTAAGCTTTCCGGCTTCAGCACGGGGGATACAATGTGCTCTGCATCAAAGGTTGTTAGGCTTGATGGTGTAGCAACCCCGAATCCAACCTATGCAATGGCAGTAAATGCCGTTAAAAAAGGCGATGAAGAAAAAATTGCCAACGGGCTTTCAAGACTTTCCGAGGAGGATCCAAGCCTTAAATTCTACACCAATCATGAAACCCATCAGCAGATTATCAAAGGTCTTGGCGAACAGCAGCTTGATGTTGTTGCTGCAAGGCTTAAGGCAAAGTTTGCCGTTGATGTGTCTCTTTCCGTTCCGAAGGTTGCGTATCGTGAAACGATTACGATGAAGGTTTCTGCGCAGGGCAGGCATAAAAAGCAAAGCGGCGGTCATGGCCAGTTTGGTGATGTATTCATTGAATTTGAGCCTTATGACTGCGAAAAGCTTGAATTTGCCGAAAGAGTTGTCGGCGGCGCAGTGCCTAAAAACTTTTTCCCTGCTGTTGAAAAAGGGCTGAATGAATGTATGGATAAGGGTGTTCTTGCAGGTTATCCGATGGTTGGCGTTAAAGCAACTCTGTTCGATGGCTCTTACCATCCTGTTGACAGCAGTGAAATGAGCTTTAAGATGGCAGCCGCAATTGCATTTAAAGAGGGTATTTCAAAGGCGATGCCAATTATACTTGAACCTGTTTCAACCGTTAAGGCGCTTTGCAATGATGAGGCAATGGGTGATATTATCGGCGATATCAACAAACGCAGGGGCAGAGTGCTTGGCATGACTCCGGCAGGCGATGGTATGCAGGAAATTCTTGCCGAGGTTCCGGATGCGGAAATGACCACCTTCTCAACCTCTATGCGCCAGATAACGCAGGGCAGAGGCTCGTTTGAAGCTGAGTTTTCACGTTACGAACGCTGCCCCGAGCATATAGCGCAGAAAATAATTGCTGAAAGTAATCAGAATTAGTGGAAATATTATTATATTAGTGGTAAAATATAAGGGACGGATTATACCGTTCCTTATATTTTTTGGAAGAAGTGATTTTATGAGAAAAATTTTAAGCGAAATAAAGAAATACTCTATCATTGTTATTATAATAACCGCTGTTCTGGGTGCGCTTCTTATTGCAATGCCCGATAAAATGCTTGCATATACGGCTCTGTTTATCGGCGGTGCGTTTACGGCATGCGGAATTCTTGCACTTATAAGCTATATTTCCTCTGATGTAAAATCCAAGCTTACACTTGTGCTTGGTTTGATTTCAGCCGTTTCCGGCATTATAATCTGTTTGGCATACAGGCAGATTATGGCAATCATTGTTTTCTTTATCGGTATTTTCCTGCTTGTGGGCGGCATAATTGATTTGGTGAATTCAATTTATATAGCTGCAAGCCGTCATCGTTCGTGGCTTTTAACGGTTGTGCTTGCAATTGCTTCCATCGTGCTTGGTATTGTAAGCATTATCAACCCCTTTGATACGCAGACAAAGATTGTGCAGTTTATCGGTATCGGTCTGATCGTTTTTGCAATAACGGATTTGATTGCCTTTATCCAGGTTAAAAAGGTTGCCCGGGAGGTAGCGGACAGGCTGCAGAATTCAGCCGATGAATACGGTGCAACCGAGGTTGAATTTAAAGAGGTTGACGAAAACTAATACTGTGCAAGTCGGGCGATATGGGTAAAACCGTATCGCCTGTCTGATTATAAATTGTTTATATATTTTTTATGCATTGCTATTGAAACCATAAATTTATGGTGCTATAATTATCAAAAATTTTTTTGAGGGAACATTATGAACTATTCTGAAAAATATCAAAAATGGCTTTCCTTTGCTGATGAAGAAACAAAGAAAGAGCTTCTTTCCATTCAAAATAACGAAAAAGAAATAGAAGACAGGTTTTATAAAGATCTTGCTTTCGGAACAGGCGGCTTAAGGGGCATTATGGGCGCAGGCTCAAACAGAATGAATAAATATACCGTTGGCAAGGCTACATTTGGTCTTGCAAACTATCTTAAGTCAAAATACAGCGGAGAAATTAAGGTAGCGCTTGCTTACGACAGCAGAAATAATTCGGCTTTTTTTGCAAAGGTATCGGCGGAAATCTTTGCAAACTGCGGCTTTAAGGTTTTTCTTTATGACACGCTTGTGCCGGTTCCCGTGCTGTCCTTTACAACAGCCTTCCTTGGCTGTAATGCCGGCGTTATGATAACGGCATCGCATAATCCGAAGGAGTATAACGGCTACAAGGTTTATGACAGCCGCGGCTGCCAGTTTTGCACGGAAGACGCAAAAAACGCTATCGGCTTTATCAACGGAATAGAGGATTTTGCTTCCATTCCTTTCGGTGCTCAATCAAAGGAAAATATAACGATGCTTGGTGAAGAAACGCTTTCTTCCTATCTTAATGAGGTTAAAAAGCAAAGCCTGTATGAAGAAAAATCAGATATAAAAATTGTGTATACACCTCTTCACGGAACAGGAAATCTTCCTGTAAGAAGAATGCTTGACGGACTTGATGTTACCGTTGTTAAAGAGCAGGAACTGCCGGACGGAAATTTCTCAACCGTAAGAAGTCCGAATCCGGAGGAAGAGGATGCTTTAACCATTGCTATTGAAAAGGCAAAGGAAATCAGTGCGGATATCGTGCTTGGAACGGATCCTGACTGTGACAGAGTCGGCATTGCCGTAAGGGATAATAACGGCGAATATGTTTTGTTTACCGGCAATCAGACAGGCGCACTTCTTGTTGATTTTGTTTTAAGAATGAAAAAAAGCACTTTAAATAAAAAGTCAACGCTTGTTAAAACGATTGTAACCTCAGAGCTTGGTGCAAATATTGCAAGAAAATATGGGTTGATTGTTGAAGAAACCTTAACAGGCTTTAAATATATCGGCGATAGGATTAATAAATATGAGGATAGCGGAGAGCAGGAATTTGTTATCGGCTATGAGGAATCCTACGGCTATCTTGTAGGCACCCATGCCAGAGATAAGGACGCTGTTGTATCCTCTATGCTGATTTGCCAGATGGCTGCATGGTATAAGAATAACGGCAAAACCCTGATAGACGGTTTAAATGATATTTATCGTGAATACGGCTATTATCTGGATGTTCTCAATTCCTTTGTGCTCAAAGGAAAGGACGGCGCAGACAAAATCGAAAGCCTTATGGTTTATTTCAGAGAAAAGGGAAACACTCTTTTTGATGATGTTAAAGAAGTTATTGATTATTCAAAGGGTATTGCCGGTCTGCCGAAAGAAAATGTTTTGAAATATATTTTTGATGACGGCTCGTGGATGGCAGTGCGCCCAAGCGGCACAGAGCCGAAAATCAAGGTTTATTACAGTATTCAGGATGCAAGCAGGGAAAATGCCGAAAAGCGTTTTGAAGCCATTAAAAACACAATCACGAAAATTATTGAGGGTTAATGATATGGAAAAATATATAGCAGAGGTTCTGTCTCCCAAAATTCAGGGTGACGGCGGCTGGATTGAATTTGTTTCCTTTGAAAACAATGTGCTTACCGTTGTATTCAGGGGCGAATGCTCAAAATGCCTTATTTTAAACAGGTGTATTGATTGGATAAAAGGCGAAATTGGGCGTGATTTAAAGAAGAATGTAGAAATCCGTGCTATCCGCAAAAAGCCTTATTTTCAGGAGGTTTAATCTATGGCTCATATTAAAGTTGTAAGGCGTTCCATGCGCCCGGAGGAATGGACCGATTTAAGATTTGGCTGGCTGAAACGATATATTTACAGCAGTAAATGGGAAATAAAGAATCTGCTCATCCGTGATGCCCGTCAGGTTTCCGAAATGGAATTTGAATATTATTCGGAAGATTACCGCCCTCTTAATAAAGGTGATATGTATTTTACACCGGACGGAACGGCGTTCATTAAGGCAGATGTTGATATTCCAAAGGAACTGCAGGGCAGGGAGCTTTGGTTTACGCTTAAAACAGCGGCGGAAATCTGCGTAAAGGTAAATGGAAAATATGTCGGCGGTGTTGATCCCAACAGGGAAAGAATGCTCCTTTCTCCGTATGTTGACGATACAAAAACGCTTCATTTTGAAATGATGGGCTATAACAGAAGCAAGCCTGATGACGAGCGAAACCCGGAAAGTCTTTCCGTTCGCGGCTGCCGTCAGATATTTGAGGGCGCTTATATAGCAGAGGTAAATCATGCAGTTCAGAATCTTGTTTGGGATTTTGAACTTCTGCTTGATATTGCAAAAAGCGAATTGTTCAGTGAGGATTACCGGAATTTCCTGAATAAAGAGCTTAACAACGCCATGAATTTCATTGACTTTGACAGTGAGGAGCTAACAGGCGTTGCGGATGCCCAAAGGTATCTTGATGAGGTTGTTTTTCCGAATGATACGTACAGAGGAAACGGCGATGTTGCCCTTATTGCGCATTCGCATCTTGATATTGCATATTATTGGCGCAGAATTCATGCTGTTCAGAAGAATTTAAGAACTGTTCTTATTCAGCTTCGTCTTATGGATAAATATCCTGATTTTAAATATACCCACACACAGCCGTATGTTTATGAAACGCTTGAAAAGTATTACCCTGAGGTGTTTGAAGAGCTAAAGGAAAAGGTTGCAAACGGTCAGTTTGAGCCTGTAGGTGCAATGTATGTAGAACCGGACTGCAATATTCCCAATGCCGAAAGCCTTATCCGTCAGTGCTTATACGGTCAGCAGACCTATAAAAGAATGTTCGGAAAAACCGTTAATAATGCGTGGCTTCCCGATGTATTCGGCAACAGCTGGATTCTGCCGCAGATTTTAAAGAAAAGCGGTGTGGAATACTTTGTTTCCAATAAAATGTCAACATGGAATGATACGAACCGCTTTCCTCATAATAATTTTGTTTGGAGAGGGATAGACGGCTCCGACGTGCTTGCCTGTGTTCCGCCCACTCACTTTATTACATGGAATATGCCAAGCCAGATTCAGGAAAACTGGGAGGCATATATTGATAAGGACAGCGGCGGACAGACCATGAATATGTTTGGCTACGGTGACGGCGGCTCGGGCTGCACGGAAGAAATGATTGAAATGATGCACCGCTTTGATAAGCTTTCCGTTATGCCGAAATGCACGCATATGGGCGGTGCGGAATTTCTTGAAAGGAATTTAAAGGATAACAAAAACCTTGAAATGTGGGACGGCGAGCTTTATCTTGAAATGCACCGCGGAACATTCACAACAAAAAGTGATATGAAGCGTGCAAACCGCCGCCTTGAAAATAAATTCAGAAATGCTGAAATGCTTTCGGTTTTAAGGGGCGAGAATAACAGAGAAAAGATAACCGCTCTTTATAAAAAGCTTCTTATCAATCAGTTTCATGATATTCTTCCCGGCTCTCATATTCACCCTGTTTATGAGGATGCCATGGCTGATTACAGGGAGATTGAGGCAGAGCTTGATAACATCATCGGCACAGGCTCAAAATACTTTAATACGCTTAATTTCAGGCGCGATGCGTTAACCTTTGTGCCGAACAGACACGGAACAGCAACAAGATACGGCGAAAAGGGCAACTGGATTCTGCCGGATATTCCTGCTCTGTCATCTGCAAATCTTCGCAAGGCGTATTTCAACAGTGAATGGATTGAAATCGGCAAAACGGTTGAAACGCCGATTTATTCGGTTCGATTCAACGAGGACGGTTCTATTGCTTCTCTTTATGATAAGGAGCTTCAGCGGGAATGGGTAAACGGTGATTTCAATAAGCTGAAAATTTATTCCGATTGCCCGGGTAACTATGATGCATGGGATATTCTTCCGAATTACAAAGATAAGCAGATTGATGTTACGGTTGCAAAGCCGCTTTCACTTTATGAAAAGGATAGCGAATCCGCATCCTTTTTAACAGAGCTTAAAACGGAGCATTCAACATGGACGATGATTGTCCGCCTGTTCAGAAGAAGCAGGGGGATAGAGGTTGAAAATATTGTGGATTGGAATGAAAAGCATAAGCTTGCAAAGGCTGAATTCGGCTGCAATGTTTTAACAAGAAAGGCGCTCTGCGATACTTCGGCAGGCTTTATAGAAAGAGATACGCATAAAAATACCACGTGGCAGCAGGCACGCTTTGAAACCTGCCATCATAAATGGTGTGATTTATCGGAAACGGATGCTGGCGTTGCTTTGATTAATGACGGAAAATACGGCGTTGCGTTTGAAAATAATGTTATGAGCCTTTCCCTGCTTCGTGCAACAATCCGTCCGGATGTAACGTCGGATATCGGCAGGCATGATTTCTGCTATATGATTGTTCCGCACAGTGAGAATGCCATTGATGCAGGAATAAATAATCTTGCTTTTCAGTATAATGTTCCGTTGGTAAAATCTGATGTCGAATATATCGGCAATACCTTTGAGCCTCTTTATCTGCAGGCTCTTAAGGAAAGCGAAGACGGCAGCATGATTGTTTTCCGCCTTTCGGAGCAAAACGGAAAACGCGGAAGAATCATGCTGAAAAGCAAGGTTCGGATTCTTAATATGCTTGAAGAAATTGAGGGCGAAACGGATGTTATCGAATATAAGCCGTTTGAGATTATAACAATAGGAATTTTAAAATAATTACTCTTTGTTTTCTAGATGGTGCAGGCTGCCCTTGATAATCCATTTAAAAAGAATAAAGCAAAGCCCAAACCATAAAACGGAATACGGCAGACAAATCTGTCCAAGTAGATTCAGCGGCACGTTTTCGTAATTCCACACATTCATATTCAGCACCATGTTAAATATGATGCCGAAAAGGAATTCAACCGCTGTAATGACTGCAGCACCGAAAAGGCACTTCTTTAAAAGAGGTGTCTTTTTCATTTCCTCGGAAATAAAGCATAATACCATCAGTATGATGCCGCCTGCAAAGAACATACTGTAATGTGTTCTTCCGCGCCACAGCATTTCAAGTGTGCAATATCCCTGACCGCCCAGCAAAAAAATAAAAATATAATAGAATAAATAGTTCATGTTTGTATTATTTGTGCCTGTATGTTAAAATATTAAAAATGAGGTGAACAAATGAACATATCCGAAAATGCAGAAAAGTTAATAAATCTTTTGTCCGACGGCGGATACAAAGCTTATGCAGTGGGGGGATGTGTCCGTGATTTTCTTCTCGGCAGACCGGAACAGGATGTTGATATAACAACCTCTGCAAAGCCCGAAGCTGTTGAGGAAATTCTGAAAAGAAATTCCGTAAGAGCTGTTGAAACAGGGCTTAAGCACGGCACGGTTACTGCTGTTTTAAACGGCGAGCCCTACGAGATAACAACCTTCAGAAAGGACGGAGAATATAAGGATAACCGCCGTCCCGAAAGTGTTGATTTTGTTGATGACGTGAAAGAGGATTTGTCTCGCCGTGATTTTACAATCAATGCAATGGCTTATAACCATAAAGAGGGAATAGTGGATTTGTTCGGCGGACAAAAGGATTTGGAGCATAAAATAATCCGTGCCGTAGGAAATGCCGATTTAAGATTTAAGGAGGATGCGCTCCGTATTATGCGTGCACTTCGCTTTTCGGCGGCACTCTGTTTTGATATTGAGGAAAACACAAAAAAAGCGATTTTTAACAATATGTATCTGTTGGAGCATATTGCAAAGGAACGGATTTTTACAGAGCTTAAAAAGCTTCTTGTCGGCGATAATGCCATGCAGGTGCTGGATGAATATAAAGAGGTAATCGGTGTTATCATTCCGGAGCTGAGGCCAACCTTTGCTTGCATTCAGAATAACCCGTGGCATATTTATAATGTTTACGGCCATATCATTCACGCCGTTGATGCAGCACCCAAGGATGAAATCATCCGCCTTACCATGCTGCTTCACGATATCGGCAAGCCGTCTGTTAAAACAACGGATGAAAAGGGGATAGATCATTTCAAATTTCATGCTCCCGTCGGCGCAGAGATTGCAAAAACAGTGCTGAAACGCTTTAAGGTAAGCAACGAAATTTATGATAAGGTTACCACACTTATTTATTATCATCAGGGTGTTGAAAATGTGGATAACATAAGAATAAAGCGCTGGCTTGCAAAAATAGGCGAGGATTATACGAAAGCTCTTTTTCAGGTGCGTATTGCGGATTTATATGCCCACAATCCCGAAAAGATAGACTACGAGGTGAAAAAGCTGAACAGCCTTTTGTCGGAACTTGCAGAAACCATTGCAGCGGGCGAAGCCTTTAAATTATCCGATTTGGCAGTAAACGGCAACGATTTGCTTTCACTTGGTTATAAGGGAAAAGAAATCGGCAAAAAGCTGAATGAAATCCTGATGCTTGTTGTGGATGATCAGCTGCATAATACGAAAAAGGATATTATGGATTATTTAAACGGAGAATGAAAGGTGTTCCGATCGGAATTGTAAAAATCTTAAAAATATAACTTTCCTGAATAAGAACTGCAAAATTTGTGAACTCTGCAATCCGGAGGATAATACCTGTGAGTTTACAAACAACGAAGGTGCAACAATTCATGGTTATAAAGGCTAAAACTATGCCAAGGAATACGGCAGAAAACTTGTTGCTTTAACGCAATTATCTGCACCAACACTGAAAGTAACCGTAAATGCAAACGGTTCGTTTAAGCTTTCATGG